>NZ_JBXASW010000004.1:0-198834 GCF_058809745.1 Variovorax sp. MPBD4-3 | reverse complement strand
GTGGCCGGCTTCTGGCGCGACGCCGGCCCTGAACGCTGGTTTGCCAAGAACGACGAATTCGACGCCGCCTTCATCGCCCGCTTTGCCAACGCCCACCAGGCCGCGGCGCGCGGCGAACTCGATGAATGGGCGCACGACGCCCAAGGCGCGCTGGCACTGCTCGTGCTGCTCGACCAGTTCCCCCGCAACGCCTGGCGCAACAACCCGCACATGCTCGCCACCGACGGCAGGGCCCTGGCAGTGGCAAAGCAAGCGGTGGCCGCCGGGCTCGACCAGCAGGTTGCCGCCGAACTGCGGCCTTTCTTCTACCTGCCGTTCATGCACTCCGAGGTGCTGGCCGAGCAGCAGCGCTCGGTCGAACTCAATGCCGCGCTGGACGCCAACACGCAGCGCTTTGCCGTGCTGCACCGCGACATCGTCGCGCGCTTCGGCCGCTTTCCGCACCGCAACAGGATGCTGGGGCGCGAATCGACCGCGCAGGAGCAGGCGTTCCTGGACCAGGGCGGCTTCGCGGGCTGACCCGCTCAGTTGTCGTTCTGCGCCAGCGGCACGTCGCGTGTCGGCGAGGGGTTGAGTTCCGTCGCGCCCTTCTTGTCCTTCATCGATCCGTAGGTGCGCGCATAGACCCAGGTGAACTCGGCGCCCAGAAGGAAGATCTGCGCCGAGTAGTACACCCACACCAGCACCACCACCAGCGAACCCGCCGCGCCATAGCCCGAGGCCACGCTGCTCTTGCCGATGTACAGCCCGATCAGATGCTTGCCCACGGTGAAAAGCAGCGCGGTGACCGCAGCGCCTACCCACACGTCGCGCCACTGCACCTTGGCGCGCGGCATGATCTTGTAGATCATCGCGAAGATCACCGTCACCATCGCGAAGCTGAAGACGAAGTTCACCACCTGCGCGGTGGTCTCCCAGGCACCGAACATCGGCGACCACCACTTGCCCAGCGCCGCGAGCGCCGCGCTGGCCACCAGCGACACCATCAGCAGGAAGCCGATGCCCATGATCATGCTGAACGACAGCAGCCGCACCCGCAGCATGTTGAACAGGCCGCTGTTCTTGACGCGGGCCGGCGCGCGCCAGATGCGGTCGAGCGCGTCCTGCAGTTCGCCGAACACGGTGGTCGCGCCGACCACCAGCAGCCCGATGCCGATGACCGTGGCCACGACGCCCTCGGTGGGCTTGTTGACGGCCTTCAGCATGCCCTGGACCGCCGCCGCGCCCTGCTCGCCCATCAGCCCCGAGAGCTGCGCGAAGATCTCCCCGCGCGCCGCCTCCTGGCCGAAGACCAGCCCGGCCACGGCGATCACGATCAGCAGCAGAGGCGCGATCGAGAACACGGTGTAGTAGGCCAGCGCGGCCCCCATGCTCGGCGCGTAGTCGTTCGACCAGGAGTTGAAGGCCTTCTTGCAAAGGTCGAAGAGCGCGCGTAGTTGCATGAGCATGGTTGTAGTTTCCCTGTGGAGGCGTCCGGGATCTTGTCAGTACGATGCCCGGCGCGTTGAAAGCCTGACTACGATAATCGCTCCACATGCACCCGTCTCCACCAGCCCAGCCGCAGTCGCCGCGCGACCTGTTCTTTTCGTTCACCTGGCTGGCGCTGCAAGGCTTCGGCGGCGTGCTGGCCATCGTGCAGCGCGAGATGGTCGAGAAAAAGAAATGGCTCACGCCCGAGCAGTTCCTCGAGGACTGGGCCGTCGCCCAGGTGATGCCCGGCCCCAACGTGATCAACCTCGCCCTGATGATCGGCGACCGCTACTTCGGGCTGCGCGGCGCCCTGGCGGCGGTGGCGGGCATGCTGGCCATTCCGCTCGTCGTCATCCTCGCGCTGGCCGTGCTCTACGCCCACTACGCCGGCAACCCGCAGGTGGCGGCCGCGCTGCGCGGCATGGGCGCGGTGTCGGGCGGGCTGATCGCGGCCACCGGCATCAAGCTGGTGCCGCAGTTGCGCAAGCACCCGCTGGGCTTTGCCACCTGCCTGGGCTTCATGGCGCTGGTGTTCTGCGCCATCGCGCTGTTCAAGATCCCGCTCGGCTGGGTGCTGCTGGTGCTCGGCGGCGTGGCCTGCGCGTGGACCTGGAAGAAGATACCGGCATGACCATCGCGATGCACTGGCACGACTGGCTGGCCCTCTTCGGGCAGTACATGCTGCTTTCGCTGCTGTCGATCAGCGGCGCGATCACCACGGTGCCCGACATGCACCGCTACCTGGTGGCGCAGCACGGCTGGCTCACCGACGCGCAATTCAGCTCCTCCGTGGCCATCGCGCAGGCAGCGCCGGGGCCCAACGTGCTGTTCGTGGCGCTGATGGGCTGGAACGTCGGGCTCAACGCGGGCGGCGGCATCGGCGGCGGGCCGGGGGCGTGGCTGCTGGGCTTCTTCGGGCTGCTCGTCACCATGGTCGGCATCATGCTGCCGAGCACCACCCTCACCTACTTCGCCACGCGCTGGGGCCACCGCAACCGCACCCGCCGCGAGGTGCGTGCCTTCAAGCAGGGCATGGCGCCCGTGGTGGTGGGCCTGCTGATCGCCACCGGCTGGGTGCTGGCGGCGGGAAACCATGCCGGCAATGCGCCCGCCTGGCACCTGTGGCTGCTGACCGGCGCGGCCGCGCTTATCGTCTGGCGCACGCGCATCCATCTGCTGTGGCTGCTCGGTGCCGGTGCGGTGCTGGGCGCCATCGGCTTCGTCTGACCATTTTTTTCTCAACGCTTTTCTCCGGGAACACCAACTCATGTCGCAACT
Source organism: Variovorax sp. MPBD4-3 (assembly GCF_058809745.1). Classification (NCBI taxonomy): domain Bacteria; kingdom Pseudomonadati; phylum Pseudomonadota; class Betaproteobacteria; order Burkholderiales; family Comamonadaceae; genus Variovorax; species Variovorax sp. MPBD4-3. The sequence goes on along the minus strand of NZ_JBXASW010000004.1, from coordinate 196,086 downwards.
TCGCCCGCTCGGCCGCTCCGGCCTCCTGGTTTCGCCGCTCGCCTTCGGGGGCAACGTGTTCGGCTGGACCGTCGACGAGGCTGCCTCGTTCAAGCTGCTCGACGCGTGGCTCGACGCCGGCTTCAACTTCGTCGACACCGCCGACGTGTACTCGGCCTGGGTGCCGGGCCACACGGGCGGCGAGTCCGAGACCATCATCGGCAAGTGGCTCAAGCAAAGCGGCAAGCGCAACCGCGTGGTGCTGGCCACCAAGGTCGGCAAGCCGATGGGCGAAGGCAAGGTGGGCCTGTCGCCCAAGTACATCCGCGAGGCGGTCGAGGCTTCGCTCAGGCGCCTGCAGACGGACCACATCGACCTCTACCAGTCGCATGACGACGACGCCGACACGCCGCTCGAGGAGTCGCTGCGCGCCTTCGACCAGCTGATCCAGGAAGGGAAGGTGCGCGCGATCGGCGCGTCGAACTACACGGCGCCGCGGCTGGCCGAAGCGCTGGACGTGTCCGAGAAGCTCGGCATCGCCCGCTACGAGAGCCTGCAGCCGCTCTACAACCTGTACGACCGCGCGGTGTTCGAAGACGCGCTGGAGCCGCTGTGCCTGAAGCGCGAGGTGGGCGTGATCAACTTCTACGCGCTGGCCGCCGGCTTCCTCACGGGCAAGTACCGCACGGAGGCCGACGCGAGCAAGAGCGCCCGCGGCGCCAACACCACCAAGAAGTACCTCAACGAACGCGGCCTGCGCATCCTCGACGCGCTCGACAAGGTGGCCCAGCAGTACAACGCCAAGCCCGGCCAGGTGGCCATCGCCTGGCAGATCGCGCGCCCCGGCGTGACGGCGCCGATCGCCAGCGCGACGTCGATCGCGCAGCTCGAGGAACTCGTGGTCGCGACGCAGCTGAAGCTGGACGCGGGCACCATCGAGATGCTCGACCGCGCCAGCGCAGAGACCGCCGCGGCCTGAGGAAGGGGCGAGTGATGAGCGTGTTCGATTTCAACGATATCTCCGCCCCTTCGCTCGAGCATTTCGCCGACCTGCGCGTCGAGGTGGGCACGCCGCAGGTTCTGGGCGGCACCCCGCGCGGCATGCGCCGCGTGGTGCCCATCACGGGCGGCGAGGCCACCGGGCACGGCTGGCGGGCGCGCGTTCTGCCGGGCGGCTGCGACTTCCAGCTGATCGTGAGCGAAACGCTCTCCGAGCTCGATGCGCGCTACGCCCTGGAGACCGACTCAGGCGACCTGATCTACGTGCAGAACCAGGCCATGCGCTCGGCCACGCCCGAGGTCATGGCCCGGCTGCTGCGAGGAGACCCCGTCGACCCGACGCAGGTGTACTTCCGCTGCAACCCGCGCTTCGAAACCACTTCGCCGTCGCTGAAGTGGATCAGCGAACGCATGTTCACCGGCGCCGGCATGCGCAAGCCGTCCGAGGTGGTGATGCGTTTCTACACGCTGGTCTAGCAAGCGCTCAGCCGTCGACCGGGTTCAGCGGCGTCGCCAGGATCCGCTGGTAGAAGGCCACGTCGAGCCAGCGGCCGAACTTGAAACCGGCCTGGCGCACGGTGCCGGAATGCTCGAAGCCCAGCCGCTCGTGCAGCGCGATGCTGCCGGCGTTGGCGGCATCGATGGCGCCGACCATCACGTGCACGTCGCGCGCAATGGCCTCGGCAATGATCGCCTCCATCAGCGTGCGGCCCAGGCCCGCGCCGCGGTGGGCGCTGTCGACGTACACCGAATGCTCGACCGTGTACTTGTAGGCGGGGAAGGCGCGGAACGCGCCGTAGCTGGCAAAACCCAGCAGCTTGCCCTCGTCGTCCACCGCGCCGATCACCGGAAAGCCGTTCGTGCGCTTGGTGGCGAACCAGGCAACCATGTTCTCCGGCGTGCGCGGCTTGTAGTCGTACAGCGCGGTCGAGGTGGCGATGGCTTCGTTGAGGATGGCAAGAATCGCCCCGGCGTGCGCTTCTTCGGTACAGGGGATGAGCCGCATGATGTTCCTTGAGTCGTCCAATATAAGAGAATAATAATCTCATATGGGAAACACTTCATCCACCTCCACCGCCTCTTCTGCACATGGCGCTGCCGATGGCATCGACGCACTCATCGCCTCGCGGCTGCTGGCGCTGCGGCAGGCACGGGCGCTCAGCCTTGCCGAACTGGCCGAGCTGTCGGGGGTCAGCAAGGCCATGATCTCGAAGGTGGAGCGTGCCCAGAGCAGCCCCACGGCCGTGCTGCTGGGCAAGCTGGCTGCGGGGCTGGGCGTGCCGCTTGCGCAGTTGCTGACAGAAGAAAAGGACAGTCCCCAACGCCTGCGAACGAGGGCCGAGCAGCACGTGTGGCGAGATCCCGAAGCGGGCTACCTGCGCCGCCAGGTGGCGGAGCGCCACGCGGGCAGCGGTGTCGAACTGGTCGAGGTCGAGCTGCCGCGTTCGGCGCAGGTCAGCTATCCGCGGTGGAGCGGCAAGCCTTATCGCCAATGCCTGTGGATGCTCGAAGGCGCGCTCCGCGTGGACTACGGCGACGAGCGTTTCGAGCTTGGGCCGGGCGACTGTCTCGACTTCAGCGTGGACAGGCCGCTGGCGTTCAAGGCGCTGGGTCGCGGAGCCTGCCGCTACCTGCTGGTGGCGAGCCCGTCCTAGCCCATCGGTAGGCTCGCTCCCACATGGACAGGCGGCGCGGGCCGCCTCGAAGCCTCGCGCCGGCCGGGATACTGCAACGCATCTCAGCTTCCGGAGGAACGGCGATGTCCTTTGCGCTTTACATGATCGGTTTCTTGATCTTCCTGGGCGGCCTCGTCTGGGGAGCCACGGTGTTGGGCGTGCCGACGCTCTACATCGGCATCGGTGCGGTGATCCTGCTCGGGATCGGCATCTTCAGCGCGGTCGGCCGCACCCGCGGCAAAGACCCGTCCTGAGTTCACACAGGCTTCACGCCGCACGCACAGCGGCTGGCTAACTTCGCTGCGCACCGCAGACCGCGGTGCGTATCGAACACAGCCAGCCCATGCCATCTTCTTCCTCGAGTTTCTTCGCCCCCCTCGATTCATCCCTGATCACCCCGCCGCATGCGGCGCCGGTTGCATCGCCAGGCAGCGGCGGTGCAGGCATCAAGGTCGATCTTCTCGTGGTGGGTGCCAGCTTTGCCGGGCTGGCCTGCGCCCGTGCCGCGGCCCTCGCCGGACTCAGCGTGATGGTGCTGGAGAAGAAGGCCAGCGCCGGCAGCAAGCTCCACACCACCGGCATCATCGTCAAGGACGCAGTCGACAGCGTGCCATGGCTGGCAGAGGTGCCGCCCGCGCTGGTGCGCCGCATCGACGGCGTGCGGTTGTATGCGCCCAACATGCGCCATGTGGACCTGCACGCGCCGGGCTACTGGTTCTGGGCCACCGACGCCCCCTTGCTGCTCGACTGGATGGTGGACTCGGCGCGGGCCTGCGGTGTCGACGTGCGGCTCGGCACGCTGTTCGAACAGGCGCTGTGGATCAACGGGCGCTGGGAGGTGCCTGTCACGCATGGCCCCTGCATCACTGCCACCTACCTCGTGGGCGCGGACGGTCCGCATTCGCGCGTGGCCAAGGCGCTGGGCCTGTCGCGAAACACGCGCTTCCTGTACGGCGTGGAACATGAGTACCAGGGTGCGCGCATGGAGCCCGGCCTGCTGCACTGCTTCATCGACCGCAAGTTGGCGCCCGGGTACATAGGCTGGGCGCTCGACGGTGTCGGCGTGAGCCAGATCGGGCTGGCGCGCCGCGTGGTGCCCGGCGACGCCCAGGCGCTGCGGCTCGATCCGCTGCTCCACAAGATCGCCTCGGTCGTGTCGCCGGGCGATTCACCGCCCATTGCAGTGCGCGCCGGCATGATCCCGTGCGGCGGCGTGCTGCCAAGGGTCGCGCGGGAACGGGCGCTGCTGGTGGGCGACGCCGCCGGCATGGTGTCGCCGGTGACCGCGGGCGGCATCCACACCGCGCTGCAGCACGGCGAACGCGCGGGCGAGGCAGTGGCGCGATTCGTGCGAAAAGAGGCCGACGATCCGGCCACCTGGTTCGTGCGCAGCTACCCCAGCTTCCTGCTCAAGCGCACGCTGCGCTGGGCCTTCGACAATTTCCAGAGCGACTGGATGTTCAACCACCTGCTGGGCACGCCGCAGATGCGGCGCGTGGCAGAACTCATCTATTTCCACCGCAAGGGCGGCCCGCCGCCCCAGGCCTAGGCCAGGAAACGGCGCTCAGGCGCCGCGCTGGCGCATCGCCTCGTAGAGGCACACGCCGCTGGCCACCGAGACGTTCAGGCTCTCCACCGCGCCCGCCATCGGAATGCTCACGAGCTCGTCGCAGGTCTTTCGCGTGAGCTGGCGCATGCCCTCGCCCTCGGCGCCCAGCACCAGCGCCAGCGGGCGCTTGAAATCGCTTTGGTAGATTGTGCCCGGCGCGTCGTCGCTGGTGCCCACGCACCAGATGCTGCGCTCCTTGAGTTCGTTCAGCGTGCGGGCGAGGTTGGTCACCATGAAGTACGGCACCGTCTCCGCGGCACCGCTCGCCACCTTGGCGACCGTGGCATTGATGCCGGCCGCATGGTCCTTGGGCGCGATCACCGCATGCGCGCCGGCCCCATCGGCCACGCGCAGGCAGGCGCCGAGGTTGTGCGGATCGGTCACGCCGTCGAGCACCAGCAGCAGCGGCACCGTGCCGGCCTCTTCGAGGCCTTCGAGCAACTCATCGAGCGAATGGACCTGGGCCACGGGTTCGACCCGCGCCACCACGCCCTGGTGACCATGGCTGCCGCTGAGCTTGGACAACCGCAGGCCATCGGCCTCGACCAGCCGGACGCCGGCTTCTTGCGCACGCGCAATGAACTGTTTCATGCGCGCATCGCGCCGGCTGGCGTCGAACATCACTTCGAGCACCGATTTAGGCGCGGTCTTGATGCGCACGCCCACGGCATGGAAGCCGAAGATCACTTTAGGGGAAGACATCCCGTGATTATCCCTACCCCCAGGCTTGCCCACTTCGTGTGGCCTCCGCCCCCCTGGAAGGGGGCAACACCGGCGGCCCGGCAAAGCCGGTTCCGCGGTGTTCCACGAAGGTGCCTCGCTCCGTCAGGCGAGGGGTAAACCGCTGGTCGCGCGGGTGCGCTCGTCGTGCAGTTGCTGCACCGCCAGCGCGTTCGGATGCACCTTCTCGCTGTTGCCCACGGCCTCGAGGAACTGGCAGGCGGCGTGGCCTTCGGCGGCCTTTTCGTAGCGGGCGATCCAGGCGTCGCGCGCGGGCAGTTTGTCGGGCGCCACGGGCCACACGCCGGGCCGGGGTCGCATCGCATCGCCGATGCCGATGCGCCACGGCTTGGCGCTCAGGCGCGCGCGAAAGCAGTTCTGGTTGCGGCACATGCGGGCGTACACCTTGTCGACGCCCAGCAGCTGGAAGCAATCGGCCACCGCGTTGTCCGACGGCTTGAAGACATCGTGCATGGCCAGTACGCGAAAGCCCGCGGGCGTGCGGTAGATGCGCAGGTGCCAGTCGGGATGCTGGTGCATGAAGCGTCCGATGCGCTCGGCCGCCTGCTTCTCGGGCGATGGGTTGCCGCTGGGCTCGCCGCGCTTCTTGCGCTGGCCGATGACCCAGGCCACGGCGAACACCACGATGCCCGCGATCAGCCCGCCGAGCCAGGTCCTGGCGGCCCAGCCGCCGACCACACCGGCGATCAGGGCCGGCACCAGCGCAAAGCCGAAAACGCTGCCGCGTAGCGGCTCCTCGAAATCGATGTCCACGAACAGCACGTCGGGCGTGTTGAGGCAGCGCGCGCCGTAGCTGTTGCGCGTGACCACGGTGTCGCCCTGCCGCTCGACGATTTCCTCGCGGATCGGCACGCCGTCGGCGCCGTTGTAGGCGCGCTTGAGTTCGCGGCGGTCCAGCTGCTCGCCGGCCACGATGCGGTCGAAGGCCTCGCGGGCGCGCTGGTCGGCATGCGCCTGCGCTGCCACGGGACTGTCGTCGGACCAGCCGTGCCGGCGAACGGTGATCTGCTTGCCGGCCACGCGCTCCTGGACGCGGCCTTCGGCCCAGAACTGGGGAACGATCATCGGGTCAGAGCTCTTTTCCGAACAACGCCCAGACCAGCAGCATGGCCAGCACGATGACGGTGACCGGCAGCCAGCTGTAGCTGCCCGCCGGCACGCGGCCCGGCTCGTCGACCACCGGGCGGCGAGGTATTTCCGACGCCAGATGGCCGAAGGCGCCGACCGGCGGGTTTTCGTGGTTCTCGACCAGCCGCTTGGCGGCCGCGAGGCTCAGGCCGGTGGCGTCGCGTGTGAGCCGCACGGCCTCGACCTTGTTGCCTTGCGCCAGCGCGGTCAGTGCCGTGGACGGCATCGACGCGAAGCCGCGATCCTGCGCGGAGACGTCGGGCGAAGCGCGGCCCGGGTCCCCCATCCATGCGGCATAGCGCTCGACGGCGTCCTTGGCCGACCGGAGATCCATGCCGGTGCTGTCACGCACGATCTTGATGGCCTCGATCAGCCTGCCACGCCGCAGCGCCGCGATGGCGTCCGGTGGTAGGTCGTCCATGGGGGATGTTGCTCCTGTATTTGCTATCCGTTTGATAGCTTACCGCGCTTGTCAGCCGGGCGCTACGGCAGCTTTTTCATTACCTGCCACCCTTCCGGCCTCGATCGTGATGCGCCGTTCGCACCGATCGGCGATGCCGCGGTCGTGCGTGACGAGCACGAGCGTGGTGCCCAGTTCGCGGTTGAGGTCGAACATCAGCTTCATGACCTGCTCGCCGGTGGCGAAGTCCAGGCTGCCGGTGGGCTCGTCGGCCAGCAGCAGCGAAGGCTGAACGACGAAGGCCCGCGCCAGCGCCACGCGCTGCTGCTCCCCGCCCGAGAGCACCTTCGGGTAGTGCCCGAGCCGCTGGCCCAGCCCGACGCGGCCCAGCATTTCGGTGGCCGCCTTGCGGGCGTCCTTGCGGTTGGCAAGCTCCAGCGGGAGCATGACGTTCTCGAGCGCGCTGAGGTTGCCCAGCAGCTGGAAGCTCTGGAACACGAAGCCCACGCGCTTCGCGCGCACGGCGGCGCGCTCGTCCTCGTCGATGGCGAACAGATCGTCGCCCGCGAGCCTGACGGTGCCGCGCGTGGGCGTGTCCAGCCCCGCGATGATCGACAGCAAGGTGCTCTTGCCCGAACCCGAGGCGCCGACGATGGCCGCGGTCTCCCGCGCACCGAGGGTGAAATGGATGTCCTGCAGAATATCCAGCGTGCCGGCCGAGTCGGTCACGGACTTGAAGACATGCTCGACGGCGACAATGGCATCAGACGGGGGTTGGGACATGGAAAGGCTTTGGTTTTGAATCGACGTGACTTTATCTTGACCACCGCCGCGCTCGGCAGCGCGGGGACTTGGACAACCGCGGCGAATGCCCAGGCTCCAGCCTCCACGGCGGGCAAGCCGGTGATCCTGGTGCTGGGCGATTCGCTGAGCGCAGAGTACGGGCTCAAGCGCGGCGAAGGCTGGGTACCCTTGCTGGAGAAAAGGCTTGCGCAGCAGAAGATCGCGGCGACCGTGGTCAACGCCAGCATCAGCGGCGACACCAGCTCCGGTGGACGCGCCCGCTTTCCTTCGCTGCTCGCGCAGCACAAGCCCAGCCTCGTGGTGCTGGAGCTCGGCGCCAACGACGCCCTGCGCGGCCTGCCGCTGGCCGACACCGAAAGCAACCTGCTGCAGATCACCAAGGCCGCGCAGGCGGCAGGCGCGAAGGTGCTGATCGTCGGCATCCAGGTGCCGCCCAACTACGGCGGCGACTACACGCGGCGCTTCGAGGCGGTGTTCTCGAAGGTGGCCGGCGCCACCCGGTCGGCGCTCGTGCCCTTCCTGCTCAAGGGCGTGGCGGACGCACCGAACGCGCTCTCGCTGTTCCAGGCCGACCGCATCCATCCGACGGCGGCGGCACAGCCGCAGTTGCTCGACAACGTCTGGCCCGAACTGCGCAAGCTGCTGCCCAAATGAAAAAACCGCCACCGGCGCAAGCCTGTGGCGGTTTTCATGGAGGGAAGCCAGAAACGGATCAACCGTTCTTGGTGGGCAACTCGGGCACCGTGGGGGGATCGCGTTCGAGCGAAGCCACGTCGGTTTCCGGGTCTCCGGGAGCCAGTCCGTCGCTGCTCGGGCTGAGTTTGCGATTCGCCTTTTCCCGGAGCTTTTCTTCCTTTTTCTTCTTCTTGGCCAGCTCTTTCTGGCGCTTCTCGTAGCCGTAATTTGGTGTTGCCACTGCTTCTCCTTGGGCGAGGCAGTCAGGGTGACTGCGCGTGGCCTACTGTAAGCGATAACGGTGCAGTCTCAAGAGCCCCCTGCCGCGGCGCTCGAGACAGCCGATTCGCTTTTTTACATCCGTGCCAGCGCCTGTTGCAGATCGGAGCGCAGATCGCCCACGTCTTCCAGGCCGATCGAAAAGCGGACGAGCGTGCCCCTGTGGGGCCAGCGCGCCACGCTGGCGTCGCGCATCAGGCCGATGTCGTAGGGCACCACGAGGCTGATCGGCCCGCCCCACGAATAGCCGAGCCGGAACAGCTTCAGGCTGTCGCAGAAGCGGTCGACCTGCTCGGTGCGGAAGCGCTCGTCGAACACCACGGAGAACAGGCCCGCCGCCAAGTCGGTTTCGCCGCAGAGTGCACGCCAATGGACATGGCCCGGCGAATCTTCCAGCGCCGGGTGCAGCACCTGCGCGATTTCCTCGCAGCCGTTGAGCCATCCCGCCAGCTCCCGTGCCGCACGGTCGTGCGCCGCATAGCGCAGACCGATGCTGGGCAGCGAGCGCAGCAGCGTCTCGACGTCGCCGACGCCGACGCCGAACCCCATGCGCATGTGGGTGAGCTTGAGGGAGCGGTGCAGTCGCTCGTCGCGCGTGACCACGCTGCCCATCAGCACGTCGCCGCCGCCGCTCGGGTACTTGGTGAGCGCATGCACGGAGATGTCGACGCCCTGCCCCGTGCCGTTGAAATCGAAGGACGCGAAAGCCAGGCCGGCGCCCCAGGTGTTGTCGAGCGCCGTCATCACGCCGCGCGCGCGGCAGACATCCACCAGCGCGGGAAGGTCGGGGAATTCCATCGTCACCGAACCGGCCGCCTCCACCCACACCAGCCGCGTGCGTGACGAGAGCTTGGCCTCGAGGTCCGACGGGTCCATCGCGTCGTACAGGCGGTGGGTGATGCCGAAGTTGGCGAGCTCGCCGGTGGCCAGCGCCTTGTTGGGGCCGTAGGCGTTGTCGGGGATCAGCACTTCGTCGCCGGTCTTCAGGAAGGCGAACGCCACCAGCGAGATGGCGGCCAGGCCGCTGGGCACCAGCAGGCATTCGGTACCGCCTTCGAGCGTGGCCAGGCGCTCCTCGAGCGTGAAGGTGGTGGGCGTGCCGTGCAGGCCGTAGGTGTAGCCGGCCTTGGTCTTCCAGTCACGGGCGCGCATCGCCGCCACGTCGGCGAAGAACACCGTCGACGCCTTGAACACGCCGGGCTGCGGCGCGGCGAAGGTGTCGGGTGGGGTGTAGGGGTGGTGGATCAGGGTCGTGGAAAGCTTGCTCATGGGTGAATCCTAGCGTGGTGGTCGCGCGCACTGCTCGCGCCCGGGCCCGATTGCGCTGTGAAACGGCTCGACGGACACTCTCCGCACATGCAACTGACCCGCCTTCCCTTGCCTCAGCTGCGGCCCTTCGTGCGGCTGCTGTGGGCGTCCGAACCCGAGGGGGTGCCCCGCGAACGGCCCGGCGCGCGCGAACATGTGCTGCCCACGGGCGGCATGCACCTCGTGTTCCGGCTCTCCGGGCCGCCGCTGCGCCTTTTCCATGACGACGAGGACGCGCGGGGCTACACCGTGGGCCATGCGATGGTGGGCGGCACACGCTCGGCCTTCTTCGTGCGCGACGTTTCGCTGCAGACGCGTTCGGTCGGCATCATGCTCAGGCCCGGCGCGGCGAACGCGCTGCTCGGCGCGCCTGAAGACGCACTGGCCGGCCGCCACACACCGCTGGAAGCGCTCTGGGGTACCGCCGCCGGCTTTGCGCTCGAACAGCTTCACGCCGCCGGATCGCCAGCGCGGCAGCTCGAGATCGTCGACGCGTTGCTGAGCGCACGGCTCGCCGCGTCCACCGCGCACCGCCTGCACCCCGCGGTGGCGCAGGCGCTGGCCAGCATGGCCGGCTGGAACGCCAGCGACGACGGCGCGCAGGCCGGCGCGATCCGCCGGCTGGTGACGCAAAGCGGATACAGCCACCGGCGTTTCATTGCGCTTTTTCGCGGCATGACCGGCCTGGCGCCCAAGCAATACGCCCGCATGCTGCGCTTCGACCACGTGCTGGGCCGGTTCGCGATCGACCCCGAGCAGCCCTGGGCCGACCTGGCACTGGACGCGGGCTACAGCGACCAGGCGCATTTCAACCGCGACTTCCTCGCGACCGCCGGCATGTCGCCGCAGGCCTACCGGCGCGCGGCACCGAAGTCGTCGCGCCACGTGCCGGTCCGAGCGGCTGCCGGCAGGTCAAATTTCTTCAAGACGTGAAGATAGGCCGGAAACCACAATCACGCCCATCCCACCCTGACGGACGAACACCATGGCCATCCACGAACTGTTCCCCTACATCTGCGTCCACGACGCGGCCGCCGCCATCGACTTCTACTGCAAGGTCTTCGAGGTGAAGGAGATCTTCCGGCTGACCGAGCCCAGCGGGCGCATCGGCCACGCGGAGCTGGACTTCCACAACGGCGCGATCCTGATGCTCTCGGACGAATTCGCCGAATGCGACATCCACAGCGCGAAGACACTGGGCGGCACCGCCGTCACGCTGCACCTGCATGTGGACGATGCCGACACCGTCGTGGCGCGCGCGGTCGCTGCCGGCGCCACGCTGGACAGGGCACCGCAGGACCAGTTCTATGGGGAACGTTCCGGCGTCTTTCGCGACCCCTTCGGCCATCGCTGGAACGTGGGGCACAGCATCGAGAAGCTGACGCCGGAAGAAATGCAGCGGCGCTATACCGCGATGCTGCTCAACCCCGCCGGATGAAACGGCGGGACTGGATCGTCAGACAGACCACTTCTCGATGAGCTTCTCGGCGCCCATGGAGTCGTAGCCTTCGAAAGGCTGATGGATCCACGGGTTGGTGGCCAGGAATTCCACCTGGTAGTCGGGCGTGAAGGTCGACAGCGCCTTGGTCCAGATCACGGCGCTGCGCAGCTCCGTGATGGGCGGATAGTTGTTGCGCAGCATGTCCATCACCGCGTGCAGCGTGTGCCCCGAGTCGGCCAGGTCGTCCACCAGCAGCACCCTGCCGGCGATCTCGCCCTTGGGGGTGGTGATGAAGCGGGCGATGTCCAGGTGGCCCTGCACCGTGCCTGCATCGGCGCGGTACGAGCTGGTCGACATGATCGCCAGCGGCTTGTCGAAGATGCGCGAGAGCACGTCGCCGGGGCGCATGCCGCCGCGCGCCAGGCACAGGATGGTGTCGAACTGCCAGCCCGACTGGTGCACCTTGATCGCGAGCTTCTCGATCAGGTTGTGGTACTCGTCGTAGCTGACGTAGAGATGCTTGCCGTCTTCGGTCAACATGGTTCTTCTTTTCCTCTGTTTTCAGTCGGCCAGGTAGGGGTGGCGCATCATGATCGTGTGGTCGCGATCGGGGCTGGTCGACACCATGTGGATCGGCACGCCGGTGACCTGCTCGATGCGCTGCAGGTACAGCCGCGCATTGACCGGCAGCTTGTCGTACTGCGTGACGCCCACGGTGCTTTCGCTCCAGCCCTCGAGGGTCTCGTAGATCGGCGTGCAGCGCTCGATCTCGTCGGCGCCCATCGGCAGGATGTCGGTGATCTCGCCGTCGAGTTCGTAGCCGGTGCACAGCTCGAGCTTCTCGAGGCCGTCCAGCACGTCGAGCTTGGTGATGCACAGGCCCGACAGGCCGTTGACCTGCGCCGAACGCTTGAGCAGCGCGGCGTCGAACCAGCCGCAACGGCGGCTGCGGCCGGTGGTCACGCCCTTTTCGGCGCCCACGGTGCTCATGTGGTAGCCGGGGGTGCCGGGCGTGGCCCAGTCGAGCTCGGTGGGGAACGGACCGCCGCCCACGCGCGTGCAGTAGGCCTTGGTGATGCCCAGGATGTAGTGCAGCATGCCCGGGCCAACGCCCGAACCGGCGGCGGCGTTGCCGGCCACGCAGTTGCTGGAGGTGACGTACGGGTAGGTGCCGTGGTCCACGTCGAGCAGCGTGCCCTGCGCGCCTTCGAACAGCAGGTTGGCGCCGTTCCTGTGCGCGTCGTTCAGCTCGCGCGAAACGTCGGCCATCATGGGCTTGAGCAGTTCGGCGTGCTTCATGGCTTCGTTGAAGACTTCGTCGAAGTCGATGGCCGGTGCGCTCAGCACCTGCGTCAGCACGTGGTTGTGCAGGTCGAGCAGCACGCGCAGCTTGGCCGCGAAACGCTCGGGGTGCTTCAGGTCCTGCACGCGCAGCGCGCGGCGGGCGATCTTGTCTTCATAGGCCGGACCGATGCCGCGGCCGGTGGTGCCGATCTTCTCGATGCCACCCTTTTCGCGGTACGCCTCGCGCGCGATGTCCAGCGCGGCGTGGAACGGCAGGATCAGCGGGCAGGCCTCGCTGATGCGCAGGCGCGAACGCACTTCGACGCCAGCCTTCTCCAGCCCTTCGATTTCCTCGAACAGCTTGGCAGCCGACAGCACCACGCCGTTGCCGATGTAGCACTTGACGCCGGGGCGCATGATGCCGCTCGGGATCAGGTGCAACGCTGTCTTCACACCGTTGATGACCAGCGTGTGGCCCGCGTTGTGGCCGCCCTGGAAGCGGACCACGCCCTGGGCGCTTTCGGTCAGCCAGTCGACCAGCTTGCCTTTGCCCTCGTCGCCCCATTGGGTGCCGACGACGACCACGTTTCTTCCGGTGGTTACGCTCATGCTCGTTCCATTACTCAAAAATTCAGATCGTTCGGACACTCCACTGGCCTGCTTGCTCGACGAGCTCGCGGTCGCAGTGGAATTCATCGATTTCGCTGCCATGGCCCGGCAGCACGCAGACTACCGTTTCACCGGACTTGCGCAATTGGGCAATCGCCTGACGCAGGCCGGCCGCATCGCTCCAGGGCGCGCGGATGGCGGCACGCAGCGGACGGGCCGGCAGCACGCCGACCAGTTCACGCACGTCGAGGCTGAAGCCGACGGCCGGACGATTGCGGCCGAACACGGCTCCCACCTCGTCGTAGCGGCCGCCGCGCACCAGCGAATCGGCCGCGCCGGGCACGTAGATGCCGAAGCGCATGCCGCTGTAATAGGCGTAGCCGCGCAGGTCGGCCAGGTCGAAGCTGATCTGGCGGCCCGCAACCTCGTCCAGGCCGTCGGCGATCTGCTTGAGGTCGGCCAGCGCGGGAGCCACTGCGGGCGTGCCCTCGAGGGCCTTCGCGGCCTCGTCGAGCACGGAGACGTCTCCATAGAGCCCGATCAGGGCGCGCAGGCCGTCGCGCGAGGCAGCGGGGAAATCCTTGGTGAGCGAGGCGAGTTCGCTTGCGTCCTTGGCGGCCAGCGCGGCGTGCACCCGGGCCAGCACCGCCGCGTCGACCGGCACACCAGCGAACAGCGCGCGCACGATGCGGGCATCGGCCAGGTCGACGATCACGCCTTCGCGCAGCCCCGCGGCATCGAGGCAGTCGAGTGCGAGCAGCAAGGTCTCGGTGTCGGCCTCGAGGCCGGCGTGGCCGTAGATCTCGGCGCCGAACTGCAGCGGCTCGCGGGTCGCATGCGGCCGGTCGGGGCGGGTGTGGAGCACCGGGCCGCAGTAGCACAGGCGGGCCACGCCGTCGCGGTTCAGCAGGTGGGCATCGATGCGCGCCACCTGGGGGGTGGTGTCGGCGCGAAGGCCCATGCTGCGGCCGGAGAGCTGGTCGACGAGCTTGAAGGTTTGGAGGTCGAGCGCCTCGCCGGTGCCCGAAAGCAGCGACTCCAGGTGCTCGAGCAGCGGCGGCATCACCAGCTCGTAGCCGTAGCCACGGGCGGTATCGAGCAGCTGGCGTCGAAGTTCTTCGATGTGGCGCGCCTCGGAAGGCAGCACATCGGCAATGTGATCCGGAAGGACCCAAGCGGACATGGGGATCGGGGGCGTGGTTAAACCGGGATTCTACCGGGACCGCGACCAGCCCGAGACTAGGCCAGGATCCAGAGCAGTATCAAACCCAGCAGGATGCTGCAAAGTCCGAAGAAACGAAGCTGGCCGTCGCGCAGCTGCATGAGCTGCCCGAAGCCGCGCCGCCACCCTCCCGGCGACACGAAAGGCAGGATGCCCTCGATCACCAGGACGAGCGCGAGCGCGCTCCAGAAAGTGTCGGCGCTCACGGCTCCTGAGGACGAATCAACGACGAGGAGCGTTGGTGGAGGAACCCGAGCCCTGCATGGCGCGGAAGAAGTCCGACGACGGGTCCAGCACCATCACGTCGCTCTTCTTGTTGAAGCTCTGCTTGTAGGCCTCGAGGCTGCGATAGAACTGGGCGAACTGAGGGTCGCGGCCGAAGGACTCGCTGTAGGCGGCAGCGGCCTGGGCATCGCCCTCGCCCTTGATCTTCTGCGCATCACGGTAGGCGTTGGCGACGATCACTTCGCGCTGACGGTCGGCGTCGGCGCGGATCTTTTCGCCCTCGGCCGTACCGGTCGAGCGCAGTTCGTTGGCCACGCGCTTGCGCTCTGCCTCCATGCGGCGGTAGACCGATTCGGTGATGGCTTCCACGTAGTCGACACGGGTGATGCGAACGTCGACCACGTCGACGCCCCAGGGCTTGGCGCCCTTCACCACCGACAGCACTTCGCGCTGCACGTCGGCCATCAGGGCCTCGCGGCGCACCGAGATCAGGTCGCGCACGGTGCGCTTGTTGATGTTTTCCTGGAACGCATTGCGCACCACGCGGTTGAGCTGCATCGCACCGGCGTTCTCATCGAGACCGACGTTGCGGATGTAGGCCTGCGGGTCGCTGATGCGCCAGCGCACGTACCAGTCGATCACCACGCGCTGCTTTTCAGCGGTGAGCATGGGTTCGGTGTCGATGCTGGAGAGCGTGAGCAGCCGCTTGTCGATGTACGACACGTTCTGGAACGGCGGCGGCAGCTTGAAGTTGAGGCCCGGCTCGGTGATGACCTGCTTGATCTGGCCGAGGGCATAGACCACGCCGAACTGGCGCTGGTCGACCACGAAGAGGGTTGAGCTCAGCAGCACGAGCAAGACGAGGATCGACGATGCGATGAATCCGATTCTGTTCATGTTCTTCTAGTCCTTGTTCAACGCACGTCGCGGTCGCGCGAGCGGCCGTCGCGGGCTCGCACGTCGCCCGTCACGGGCGCCACCGGGATCACCGAGGACTGGGGCGGCGCGGTGCCGGCCACATTGGGGCTGGCCGCATCGACCGGCGTGGGCGTCGCGCTGTTGCCGCTTTGCTGCATCAGCTTGTCGAGCGGCAGGTACAGCAGGTTGGAACCCTGCTTGCTGTCGACCAGCACCTTGGTCGTGCTGGCGTAGATCTGCTGCATGGCGTCGGTGTACATGCGGTCGCGGGTCACCTGCGGCGCCTTCTGGTACTCGGCCAGGACCGAAGCGAAGCGGCCGGCATCACCCTGGGCCTGCGCCACGATGCGCGCCTTGTAGGCTTCGGACTCTTCCTTCAGGCGCGAAGCCGTACCGGTGGCGAGCGGCACCACGTTGTTGGCGTAGGCCTGGGCTTCGTTCTTGGCGCGTTCGCGCTCCTGACCGGCCTTGAGCACGTCGTCGAATGCGGCCTGCACCTGCTCGGGCGGACGCACGCCGCCCTGCTGCAGGTTGATGCCGACCACTTCGACACCGACCTTGTAGCGGTCGAGGATGGTCTGCATCAGCGTGCGCACGCGGGGTGCGATCTGGTCGCGCTCTTCGGCCAGCGCGGCGTCCATCTTCATCTTGCCGACCACCTCGCGCACGGAGGTCTCGGCCACCTGCACGACGGTCTCGGCGGGCGACTTGCTCTCGTAGAGCCAGGCGCGCGCGTCGCTCAGGCGGTACTGCACCGCGAACTTGATTTCGACGATGTTCTCGTCTTCGGTCAGCATGGCCGACTCGCGAAGGCCGGTGGAGCGCACGATGGCGTCGCGGCCCACGTCGGTGGAGCGGATCTGCGTGACCACCACGACTTCATGGCGCTGGATGGGATAAGGCAGGCGCCAGTTGAAACCGGCGCCCACGGTCGTCTTGTAGCGGCCGAACTGGGTCACGACCGCCTGCTGGCCTTCGTTCACGATGAAGAAGCCGGTGCCGAGCCAGATAAGTACGGCCACGGCAGCCACGAGGCCGAGGCCGAATCCTGCGTTCTTCATGTCGGGCCTGTAGCCGTTGCCGCCGCCGTTGCTGTTGCCGCCGCTGGGACGATTGCCGCCGCCCTTGCCGCCGCCGAAGAAACCGCCGAGCTTGCGATTGAGGTCGCGCCACAGTTCATCGAGGTCGGGCGGGCCCTGGTTGGGGCCCTGGCCGCGGGGACGGTCGTTGTTGTTGCTGTTGTTGCCCGAAGGCGGGGGCGTCGGTGCGCCCGGAGGATTGGCTTCGGGGGGACGGTTGCCGGTCGGGCGATCACCGTTGGAGGACGGCTCGTCGCCACGACCCCACCGGCCATCGTTCAGATTGAACATGCCCAGAAACCCTCTCCGCGCTGGCTTTGAATTCATTCGCTTCGTTCTCTTGTCAGTGGCGGGATTGTGCCCAATCAATTGGCCGCATCGTGCAATTCAGCGTTCGCCTCAGGGGACATCGTATCGGCTACGGAGCCCGATTGCCGGGCGAGCTCGGCGCGCAGCAGCGGCACGCCCTCGCCGCTCCTGGCGCTCAGGAAGATGCGGGGGACCTGCACGCCGTCGATTTCCATCTCGTCCTGCAGATGCAGCGGATGCTGCGTGCTTTCAAGGGCGTCGAGCTTGTTGAAGACCAGAAGCTGCGGGACGGTGTCGGCACCGATCTCGCGCAGCACGGTCTGCACCTCGGCCATCTGTTCGGGGTAATGGGGGTTGGATGCGTCGACGACGTGCAGCAGGAGGTCGGCGTCGACCGCTTCCTGCAGCGTTGCCTTGAACGCGTCGACCAGGCCGTGCGGCAGGTCGCGAATGAAGCCGACGGTGTCGGAAATCGACACCTGGCGCCGGGCATCGCCCAGGTAGAGATTGCGCGTGGTGGTGTCCAGCGTGGCGAACAGCTGGTCGGCCGCATAGGCGCGGGCCTTGACCAGTGCGTTGAACAGCGACGACTTGCCGGCGTTGGTATAGCCGACGAGCGAGATGTTGAAGGTGTCGCGCCGCTCGCGCTGCCGGCGCTGCGTACCGCGCTGCTTCTGCACCTTGGCCAGCCGCTCGCGGGTGCGCTTGATCGACTCGCCGATCATCCGGCGGTCAAGCTCGATCTGCTTTTCGCCCGGACCGCCGCGCACACCCGCGCCACCGGTCTGGCGCTCCAGATGGGACCAGCGCCGGACCAGCCGGGTACTGAGGTACTGCAGGCGGGCAAGCTCCACCTGCAGCTTGCCTTCGTGCGAGCGCGCGCGCTGCGCGAAGATCTCGAGAATGAGGAAAGTGCGGTCGTACACCGCGACGTCCAGTTGGCGCTCGAGGTTGCGCTGCTGTGCAGGGCTCAGCGCCTGGTCGAAGATGACTTCGCTCGCCCTGTGGAGGGCGGCCAGTTCCTTGATTTCTTCGGCCTTGCCGCTGCCGACGAACAATGCCGCGTCAGGGGCCTTGCGTTTGCAGGAGAGATGGGCGACGGGCGTGAGGCCGGCAGTCTGCGCGAGCAGGCCGAGTTCCTCGAGTTCGCTGTCGAAATGGGGCAGCCCGAAATCAACGCCGACGAGAACGGCGGCGCCTTCCTGGCGGGGGATCTGTTCAGACAAGCGGGATCAGAATTGGGAAAAAGCGCGACGGCCGGAAGGCCGCCGCGCTCCGCGCTATCAGGCAGCGGCGTCGTCGTTCTCGGCAGCCGAGAAATTGACGGCACGACCCGGCACGATGGTGGAAATGGCGTGCTTGTAGACCATTTGCGTCACTGTGTTGCGAAGCAACACGACGTACTGGTCAAAAGACTCGATCTGCCCTTGCAGCTTGATACCGTTGACCAAATAAATGGAAACCGGCACATGCTCGCGACGCAAGGTATTCAGAAACGGGTCTTGCAGAAGTTGCCCTTTATTGCTCACGATATTCTCCGTGTTCAAGAGTAGTTGTTGGAGAGATGACCTTAACACAGGGTTTCCGCGCTGCAGCAACCCGGGTCAAAAGCCTTGAGAAAATAACGGTTCTCAAAAGCCGGAACTTCCGCCCTCGTCGCAAGTCATTGGCCGCCATCGGCGCCCAATGGCTCAGTCGTCCTTGTCGGCAAAAGGATTGTGGGAGCTCTTGAATTCGATCCGCAACGGGGTACCCACCAGATCGAATTCCTTGCGGAAGCGCCCCTCGAGAAAGCGCTTGTAAGCATCGGTCACATGTTCGAGCGAATTGCCGTGGATCACGATCACCGGCGGATTCATGCCACCCTGGTGCGCATAGCGCAGCTTCGGCCTGTACATGCCGCCGCGCTTGGGCGCCTGGAACTGCACCGCCTCCAGCAGCAACCGGGTCAGCACCGGCGTCGACATCTTGCGCGTGGCCGACTTGTGGGCCTGCGCAATTGCCTGCCAAACCGGGCCAAGGCCCTGGCGCTTGATGGCCGAGATGAAATGCAATGCCGCAAACTTCAGGAACGGCAACCGTGTTTCGATCTGCCGCTGGATCTGCTCGCGCTGGTAGCTGTCGACCGCGTCCCACTTGTTGATGGCGATCACCACCGCGCGGCCGCTTTCGAGGATGTAGCCCGCGATGTGGGCATCCTGGTCGGTCACGCCCTGCGTGGCGTCGAGCAGCAGCAGCACCACATTGGCCGATTCGATGGCCTGCAGCGTCTTGACCACCGAGAACTTCTCGATCGCCTCGAACACCCTGCCCTTGCGGCGCAAGCCGGCCGTGTCGATCAGCTCGAAGCGTTGGCCGTTGCGCTCGAAGGGCACTGAAATCGCGTCGCGCGTGGTACCGGGCATGTCGAATGCCACCAGTCGCTCTTCGCCAAGCCAGGTGTTGATCAGCGTCGACTTGCCCACGTTGGGCCGCCCCGCCACTGCCAGCTTGATCGGCTTGTTGACTTCGTCCTCGTCCGACTCGTCATCCGGATCGGGCAGGTTCAGCGGCTCGAGCGCAAGCTCGACCAGGTCGCGCATGCCTTGCCCGTGCGCCGCGGAAACCCCGTGCACGTCGCCGAAGCCCAGCTCGTAGAAATCCACGAGCTTGGTGCCGTCGTGCATGCCCTCGGCCTTGTTGGCCGCGAGCACGCAGGGCTTGCCCAGACGGCGCAGTTCATTGGCGATCTCATGGTCTTGCGCCGACAGGCCTTCGCGGGCATCGACGACGAAGATCACCACGTCGGCCTCAGCCACGGCCTGCCGCGTTTGCTTGGCCATTTCCTTGTAGATGCCGCTGCCGGCATCGGGCTCGAAGCCGCCGGTGTCGATCACGATGAACTCGTGCTTGCCCAGGCGACCGTTGCCGTAGTGGCGGTCGCGCGTGAGGCCGGCGAAATCGGCGACGATGGCGTCGCGCGTCTGGGTCAGGCGGTTGAACAGCGTCGACTTGCCGACGTTGGGACGCCCGACCAGGGCCACGACCGGCTTCATGGCCGGCCTTTCGATGGCGCGGTTTTCATGGTCGGGCCTTGCAGGAAAAGATTCAAAAGATTATTCAGGGCGGTAGCCAAACACACCACCCTTGGCAGTCACGACCACGACCGTGTTGCCGACGAGCACCGGCGCAACGGTGATGGCGGAGCCATCGGGGGTGACACGATTGAGCAGAGCGCCGTCTTCGCGCGACACGAAATGCAGCGTGCCGGTGCTCTCCCCGATGATCAGCGAGCGGCCCACGGCCAGCGGCGAGGTCAGCTCGCGATTCTTGAGGCGGCTCATCTGCCAGGCACGTTCGCCGTCGCCGCGGCGCCAGGCGATGACGCTGCCATCGGATTCGGTGCCGTAGACAAAGCGGTCGTCGCCGCTGACGCCGTCGGCGCCCGAAGCCGGCTTGCTCCAGACCAGCGTACCGCGCGTGGTGTCGACGCAGCCGACGCTGGCGTAGTAGGCCCGTGCGCAGACCGAGTCGCCCAGACGGCTCACGCTGCCGGTCAGGTCGACCAGGCGCTCCACGTCGTTGGTGCCACGCGGTGCGGCGATGGGAGCCTCCCAGCGCGAGGTGCCGTTGCCGGGGTTGATGCCGACCAGGCGGCCGCCAAGGCCTGCCACCAGCGTGTCGCCGACGGCCATCAACACGCCCGACTTGCGCAGCACCAGGTTTTCACCGGCGCGCTGCTGGATCCACAGGCGACGGCCGCTCTGGCCGTCCCAAGCGCTGACGCTGCGGTCGGCGGTCTGCACAAACACCCGGCGGCCAGCGACCAGCGGCGCGGTGAAGGCTTGGGCGGACAGCTTCTGCTTCCACAGCACCTTGCCGTTCTCGAGGGCCACCAGTTCATTGCCGGTGGTGACGACGGCCGCCAGGGAACCGTCGCTGCCGACACCGGCCGCCAGCGGCGCGCCGGCGCTTGCACGCCAGGTTTCGCGGCCGGCGCGCGCATCGATGGCAACCACGGTGCCGTCGCTGCCGGCCACGGTGACGATGTCGCCGTTGATGTTGGCGGTGAGCGGGAACTTGACTTCGGGGATCTTCACCGTCCAGGCCTGGCGCACGCCCAGCAGGGCCGGATTGGCGGGCAGTTCTTCGGGCTTCGGCTTGCTGGTGCCCGAGCAGGCGGCCAGGAACGCGACCAAAACAAGGGCTGATCCCGCACGCAGGGCGGTCGATTCAGGCATGAAACGCTTGAAATTCATGATGCGGTCAGGGAGTTTTGGGAGCTGCGGGAGTGACGGTGACGACTGGGGCCAGGCTCTTCGGGTCGACACCGACCGCGTTCAGCTTGATCTCGACCAGACGGCGGTAGTCGGAGGTGGCGCCGAGGCCGGTCCAGGCCTTTCGGTACTCGGCCTGCGCCTCGTTGCGCTTGCCCTGGGCCAGGTAGATGTCGCCCTTGCGATCGGCCACCAGCGGTTCGAATTCCTTGGGCACGCTGCCGTCGAGCTGCTTGAGCGCTTCGTCATACGACTTGCTGTCGAGCAGCTCGCCAGCAAGGCGCAGCTTGGCGACGGCCTTGTAGCCGGGGTCGACGGCGTTCTGCGCAACCCATTCCAGCGCGGAGCGCGAGCCTTCGGCATTGCCCTTCTCGAACAGCGTCTTGGCGACCAGCAAGCCGGCCTGCTGTGCATAGGCGGTGTTGGCGAAGCGGTCCTTCATGTCGGCCAGCACGCGCTGGATGCGTTCGACGTCGCCGGCCTGGGTGGTGCGCTCGACCTCGTCATAAAGTGCCGCGGCCTGCACGGCCTTGTTGCGCTGGAAGTATTGCCAGCCGTTCCATGCCACGAAGGCACCGGCGACAAGCAGGACAGCCCAGGTGATGAGGGTGCCGTAGGTATTCCAGAAATGCTTGAGCTGGTCGAGCTGTTCCTGTTCTTCGAGATCGAGATGGGTTGCCATGCGTGTCAGGTGTTGGAAGCCGGCGATTGTAGGGTGGCGGCCCATGTGGGGGCTTCAGCAAGTGCCCGGGAAGTCTGCGCGCCGCTTCCGTCGCGCAGCGCCTTGAGAGTCACTTCACCGCGTGCGAGTTCATCGGCACCGAAGATCAGGGCGTAGGTGGCGCCGCTGGCGTCCGCCTTCTTCATCTGCGCCTTGAAGCTGCTGAGGCCGTCAGCCGTGGCCGCATGCATCTGCACGCGCACGCCGATCTCGCGCAATTGCTGCAGCGTGCGCAGCGCGATGGGCATGGAGGCGGCATCCGGCACGATGGCGTAGGCGTCGGGCACCGGTGCCGGCACCTCGGCGCCCTGCTCCTTGAGCAGGTCGAGCACGCGCTCGACACCCATGGCCCAGCCCACGGCCGGCGCGGGTTTGCCGCCGATCTGCGCAATCAGGTCGTCGTAGCGTCCACCGGCACACACCGTGCCTTGCGAACCCAGGCGGTCGGTCACGAATTCGAAGACCGACAGGTTGTAGTAGTCCAGCCCGCGCACAAGACGCGGATTGATCGTGAACGCGATGTCGTTGGCCTTGAGGATGGCCTGCAGCCCCTCGAAGTGCGCGAGCGACTCTGCCCCGAGAAAGTCGATCAGCTTCGGCGCCGACTCGACCACGTCCTTCATTGCCGGATTCTTGGTGTCGAGAATGCGCAGCGGATTGCTGTGCAGGCGGCGCTTGCCGTCTTCGTCGAGCTTGTCGGCATGCTTCTCGAAGTGCGCGATGAGTTCGGCGCGGTGCAGCGCGCGCTCGGCAGGCTGCCCCAGGCTGTTGAGTTCGAGGCGCACGTCGGTCAGGCCGATGGCCTTCCAGAGCGCGTTCGCCAGCAGGATCAGTTCGGCATCGACATCGGGACCGGCAAAGCCCAGCGCCTCGGCCCCGATCTGGTGGAACTGGCGGAAACGCCCGCGCTGCACGTTCTCGCGGCGGAACATGGGGCCGGTGTACCAAAGGCGCTTGGGCCCTTCGTACAGCATGTTGTGCTCGATCACCGCGCGCACCAGGCCCGCCGTGTTCTCGGGGCGCATGGTCAGGTGTTCGAACTTGCCATGCTTGTCGGCGCGGTCCTCGAAGGAGTACATCTCCTTCTCTACGATGTCGGTCACCTCGCCGATGCCGCGCACGAAAAGCGCGGTGCGCTCCAGGATCGGCGTGCGGACGTTGCGGTACGCAAACCGCCCCATCAGGTCGCGCACGGTGGCTTCGAGCCACTCCCAGCGCGCCGATTCGGGCGGCAATATGTCGTTCATGCCTTTGACGGCATTCAATTTTTCAGCCATGGATCCTGCGGAGGTGTCAGGCAGCGACGGCGTGTTCGCCGCCGAAGCGCTTTTCGATATAGGTTTCTACGAGTTGGTGAAACTCGTTGGCGATATTGTCGCCGCGCAGCGTGAGCGCCTTTTCGCCGTCGATGAAGACCGGCGCGGCGGGCGCCTCGCCGGTGCCGGGCAGGCTGATGCCGATGTCGGCATGCTTGCTCTCGCCGGGGCCGTTGACGATGCAGCCCATGACGGCCACCTTCAGCGTTTCCACGCCGGGATACTTGTTGCGCCAGACCGGCATCTGCATGCGCAGGTAGTCGTCGATCTGCTTGGCCAGTTCCTGGAAGGTGGTGCTGGTGGTGCGGCCGCAGCCCGGGCAGGCGGTGACGCTCGGCACGAACACGCGCAGGCCCAGCGCCTGCAGGATTTCGTTGGCGATCAGCACTTCCTGCGTGCGCGACTCGCCCGGCTGCGGCGTGAGCGACACGCGAATGGTGTCGCCGATGCCCTCCTGCAGCAGGATCGACAAAGCCGTGGCCGAAGCCACCGTGCCCTTGGTGCCCATCCCGGCTTCGGTCAGGCCCAAGTGCAGCGGATATTCGCAGCGGCTGGCCAGCTCGCGGTAGACCGAGATCAGGTCTTGCACACCGCTTACCTTGCACGACAGGATCACCTGGTTGCCTGCCATGCCCATCGACTCGGCCAGCCTGGCGGACTCGATGGCGGATGTGATCAGCGCCTCGTACATCACCTGCTTGGCATCCCAGGGCTGGGCGCGCTGGCTGTTGGTGTCCATCAGGCTGGCGAGCAGTTCCTGGTCGAGGCTGCCCCAGTTGACGCCGATGCGCACGGGCTTGTTCCAGCGCATCGCGGCGTCGATCATCTGGCCGAACTGCTTGTCCCTCTTGTCGCCCTTGCCCACGTTGCCGGGGTTGATGCGGTACTTGCTCAGCGCTTCGGCGCAGGCCGGATAGTCGGTGAGCAGGCGGTGGCCGTTGTAGTGGAAGTCGCCGATCAGCGGCACGTCGACGCCCATGCGGTCGAGCTGTTCGCGAATGTAGGGCACCTGCGCCGCGGCTTCGGGCGTGTTGACGGTGATGCGCACCATCTCCGAACCGGCCAGCGCAAGTTCCTTGACCTGGATCGCCGTGCCGATGGCGTCGACGGTGTCGGTGTTGGTCATCGACTGCACGCGCACCGGCGCGTCGCCCCCCACCGTCACGACACGCGGTCCCCAGACCACGCTGGCCTGGCGCGAGCGGCGCGCCTTGGGCGCCGCGGAATCGATGGGAAGGCAGTCGCTCATGACGTCACCTCGAAACGCGCCACGCCACCGCTCTTGGTGACGGGCTTCAGGTCAAAGGGCTTGCCGCGCACCTGCACGTCGACGCTCGACGCACGGCCGACCACCACGGACAGCGGCAGCGCACCCGAGAGGCCGACGGTCTCGCCGGCCTTCAGGCTGCGGCGCAGCAACTGCTTGCCACCGGCTTCGGTCACGGTGATCCAGCACTCCTCACGGGCCACGAAGACGAGTTGCTGGCTGCTTGCGGCCGGAGCGACTGCCGGTGCCGTTGCGACCGGGGTTGCGGCGGCAGCATTCGGGGCCGCTGCGGCAGCTGGCGGCTCGCCCGTGGTGCTCGCCGAGCCGCTCGGCGCCACCGGCTGTGCCGGCGCCGTCTGGGCGACCACGCCCGGGCCACCCGATGCAGGCGGCGCATCCGCAGCCGCGTCGTTCGTTGCGGCGCCATCGGCCGCGCCACGTGCGGTCAGGCGGGAAACGGAGGCGCCGAGCTGATCGAACACCGACTGCGGCAGCCAGAACAGCGCGCCGGCGCCGATCAGCAGCAACACCACGACCGTCAGCAACGCGCGCGACGGCAGGCCGCCGCTCGAACGGCCGCTGCCGGTCCAGCGCGGCGTGCCCGACGAGATGTTGGTCTTGAGCGTGCGGTCGGCGTCGGCCAGCGACACCTTCTGCGTGGTCGGCAGCTTGGCGAGCACGGGCGCCGGATCGATGCGCAGGGCACGGCAAACACTGCTGGCAAGCGCGCGCGCAAAGACCGGGTCGGGCAACGAAGCGATGTCGTCGGCCTCGAGCGCCAGCAGTTTCTGCGGTGGCACCTTGAGTGCCGCCGCCACCATTTCGATATGAAGGCCGTGGGCCTCGCGCGCCTCGCGAAGCATGTCGCCGGCGGTCTTGTGCGTGATGTCGGCTGCCTCGAGCGGCTGTGCCGCGGAAGTGCCGAACTCCGAAACCCTATCAGTCATTGAAATTCCCGCGCTCGTACGCTGATGCCTCCCGCGATTGGGGGAAGCGTCGTTGCAGTTGGCCTCCCAACTGCGCCACTGCTTCGCGGTTGTTGAGCTTTCGTTCGATCTTGATGCCGAGCCACAGCGTCTCGGCGCTGGCCGAGGGGCTGTTGTTGACGCGGCGAATGTAGAACTGCGCGCGCGACCATTCTTCGCGCTGCGAGAGCACCAGGGCCAGGTTGAAGCCGACCACCGGGTTGCCCGCATCGATCTCGTAGGCCTGCTGCAGGGTGCGCTCGGCCTGCGCGCGCTGGCCCGCCCTGAGCTCGCAGACGCCGCGCGTCATGAGCGTCTTGGCGCGGTCGGGATAGCTGGGCACGGCGAGTGCCTCGTTGAACTGGGTTGCCGCGTCGCCGTAGCGGTTCTGCTGGCACAGCAGCCAGCCGTAGTTGTGGCGCGTGTTGGGGTCGCGCGGATTGATGGCGATGGCACGGCGGAAGCTGTCTTCGGCCATGCCGGCGTCGTCGAGCCGCATGTAGACCAGGCCGCGCAGGTTGTACGCGTCCGCATTGTTGGGGTCGGCGGCGAGCGCCTGCTTGATCTCGTCGAGCGCGACGTTGGTCTGGCCCTGCTCGAAATAGCCCGATGCCAGTTCCATGCGCAGGCGCGCGCGGCGCTGACGCGAGCTTTCGTCCGACTCGGTGACGATGTCCACGCCCTTGCCCGAACTGGTGTCGGCCAGGCTCGTGGTGGTGGTGCGCGTGCTGACGCAACCGGCGAGCAAAAAAGTCACGGCGACGCCGGCAAAGCTCGCGGCCAGCATTCGCTGCGCGCTAGCGGTCGTCATCGGAAAAGCCATGCTCATTGCTTCAGTGCTCCTGGGGAACGGTCTTGCGGACCGGATGCAAAACAATGGGACGCTCCGTTGCGCGACGCTGGGCCATGCGCTCGGCTGCGCGGGTGCGGTCCTTGACGTCGCCGGCAAGCTGGCCGCAGGCGGCGTCGATGTCGTCGCCGCGCGTCTTGCGCACCGTGGTCACCAGGCCCGCTTCGCTCAGCATCCTGGCGAATGCCAGCACGCGCGGCTGCGGCGAACGCAGCAGGCCCGAGGCCGGGAACGGATTGAACGGGATCAGGTTGAACTTGCAAGACACGCCGCTGGTGCGAACAAGCTCGATCAGCTGGCGCGCATGCTCCGGCTGGTCGTTGACGCCGTCGAGCATGCAGTACTCGAAGGTGATGAAGTCGCGCGGCGCGTGCGCCAGGTAGCGCTTGCACGCCTCGAGCAACTCGGCGATCGGGTACTTGCGGTTGAGCGGCACGAGGTCGTCGCGCAGCGCGTCGTTGGGCGCATGCAGCGACACGGCCATCGCCACCGGGCAATCGGCGCCCAGGCGGTCGATCATGGGCACCACCCCGGAGGTCGACACCGTCACGCGACGGCGCGACAAGCCATAGGCGTTGTCGTCGAGCATGGTGCGCAGCGCGGGCACCAGCGCGGAATAGTTCTGCAGCGGCTCGCCCATGCCCATCATCACCACGTTGGAGATGACACGCTCGTCGCGCTTGAGGTGCTTGCGCAGGAAGTGCTCGGCGAACCACAGCTGGGCGACGATTTCGCCCGTGGTGAGGTTGCGGCTGAAGCCCTGGTGCCCGGTCGAGCAGAAGCGGCATCCGACCGCGCAGCCTGCCTGGGACGACACGCACAGGGTGCCGCGGTCGTCTTCAGGAATGAATACGGCTTCGACGGCATTGCCGTCGCCGACGTCGAACAGCCACTTGATCGTGCCGTCCTTGGATTCGTGCTGCGTGAGGACCGACAGGGCCTCGACGCGAGCGGTGGTCGCGAGTTTCTCGCGCAGCGACTTGGCCAGATCTGTCATCTGGGTGAAGTCGCTGGCGCCACGCTGGTGGATCCAGCGGAACAGTTGCGTGGCGCGGAATTTTTTCTCGCCGAGTTTTTCGCAGAACGCGGCCAACCCCTCGAGATCGAATTCGAGCAGATTGGCCGTGGTCATGGAATCGGTCGAGATACGACTTCAGCGTGCGTAGACGTTGAGGCCGGCGAAGAAGAACGCGACTTCGTTCGCTGCGGTTTCAAGAGCGTCCGAGCCATGCACGGCGTTGGCGTCGATGC
Organism: Variovorax sp. MPBD4-3; assembly: GCF_058809745.1. Classification (NCBI taxonomy): domain Bacteria; kingdom Pseudomonadati; phylum Pseudomonadota; class Betaproteobacteria; order Burkholderiales; family Comamonadaceae; genus Variovorax; species Variovorax sp. MPBD4-3. The sequence continues at coordinate 168,775 of NZ_JBXASW010000004.1, read as the reverse complement.
TGTCGGCGAAGTCGGCGCGGATGGTGCCGGCGGCTGCCTTCTTGGGGTCGGTGGCGCCCATCAGGTCGCGGTTCTTGGCGATGGCGTTCTCGCCTTCGAGCACTTGCACGAACACGGGGCCCGAGATCATGAACTCGACCAGGTCCTTGAAGAAAGGACGTTCCTTGTGCACGGCGTAGAACTGTTCGGCTTCGTTGCGCGACAGGTGCACCAGCTTGGCGGCGACGATCTTGAGGCCGGCAGCTTCAAAACGGGAAACGATCTTGCCGATGACGTTCTTGGCGACTGCGTCGGGCTTGATGATGGAGAGGGTACGTTCGATAGCCATTGAAATGCTTCCTGGAGCTTTGATTTTGAATAGTTTTGTCACAACTGCAACGAGTTTGTTGCGCCGTATGTCGACAAAGCCTCTGATTTTAACCGGCGCAGCCCCCTGGGCTCATGAAAACCCCGCGAAAGGCCGCGCTGCGACGGGAGACTTTCAGCGCCCGCGGCGACGTCCGCCACCCGCGTTGCCGAAGCCGCCTCCGCCACCACCTCCACCGCCGCGTCGGCCGGGGCCTCCGCGCTGCTCCTTGCGCTGGCGCGAGAAGCTGTCGGCGCCGATGTAACCGAGCGAGGTCTTCATCGGATCGGGTTGGTTGGCTCCGCTCGGCTGGCGGTCGTCACCCTGGCGATTGCCGCCGCCCTTGCCGCGGCGCCCCTGGCCTTGCCCCTGCGGCTGCTGGCCGCCGTTGCCGCCGCCGCCCCGATTGGGGCGTGGGCCGCGGTCGCCGCGCGGCGGACGGCCGTCGCCCAGCGGATTCGGGATCGGCGCCTCGCCGCGATTGCCGTCGTCGCGCATCTCGCGCGGCTGGCCACCGCCCTGGCCGCCGTTGCGGTTGCCGCGGCGTTTCTTGTTGCGCCCGTTGCGGCCATTGTTTCCGCCGCCTTCCTGGCCGGGGCCGCGTTGCTGCAGGCCGGGTCGGGCCGCAGCGCCGCCTGAAGCCTGGAACAGCGCGCGGATGTCGCGCTCGTCGAGCTCCATCCAGGCACCGCGCTTCAGGCCGCGCGGCAGCACCATCGCGCCGTAGCGGATGCGGATCAGCCGGCTGACCGCATGGCCGACCGATTCGAACAGGCGGCGCACCTCGCGGTTGCGGCCTTCCGAGATCGTCACGCGATACCAGCAATTGGATCCCTCGCCGCCGCCGTCCTCGATGGTGCCGAACTGGGCCATGCCGTCGTCCAGGCGCACGCCGTCGAGCAGCTTCTGCTTCTCTTCGCTGGTGAGCGCACCCAGCACGCGGACCGCGTACTCGCGCTCCAGGCCGAAGCGCGGGTGCATGAGCTGGTTGGCCAGGTCGCCGGAGCTGCTGAACAGCAGCAGGCCCTCGGTGTTCAGGTCGAGCCGGCCGACCGATTGCCACTTGCCCTGCTGCAGGCGCGGCAGCTTGCGGAACACGGTGGGCCGGTTCTGCGGATCGTCATGCGTGACCACTTCGCCGGTGGGCTTGTGGTACGCAATGACGCGCGGCGGCGGAGGCGCGATACGGTAGCGGATGGGCTTGCCGTTGATCTTGACCTGGTCGCCGTACTGGATGCGCTGGCCGATGTGGGCCGGCTCGTTGTTGACGGAAATGCGGCCCTGGAGAATCAGCTGCTCCATTTCGAGCCGCGAACCCAGGCCCGCCTGCGCCAGCACCTTGTGCAGCTTGGGCGAATCGGCCTCGGGCAGCAGCACGCGCTTGAGCGGCGGTACTTCGGGGCTTTCCTCGTCGGCGTCGAACTGGCCGGAAATGACGTCGGCGAAGCGGATCGGCTCGGGCGGCAGCGCGTTGCGCTGCTCGCGCTCGGCAGCGCGCCGCGCGCGATCGAGGTCGTCTTCTTCCTCGTCGGGCTCTTCCTCTTCCTCGTCGCCTTCCTCGCTGTATTCGCGGACCGGTTCGGCGGCGACAGCGACAGGCGCGACAGGCTCCGGCGGCCGCACAGGCTCTTGTGCCGCCTCGGCAACGGCCTCCGCTACGGGCGCGGCCTCAGGCAAAGCCGAAGGCGCTTTTTCGGACACCGACTGCTCGACCGCCTCCGCGACCTTCTTCTTGCGGGGCGCGCGAGGCTTCTTGGGCGCTTCGGCCTCGGCCGCCGGCTCCGCCGGTGCAACCGACACTTCGGGCACAGCCTCCGGCGCCACCGACTCGGTAGCGGCAACCACAGCCTTCCTGGGCGTGGCCGCCCTTTTCTTCTTCTTGACTTCGGGCTCGGCCGGCAGCATTGCCGCGTCGTCGGTGTCGGATGGGCTCATGAGGTTTTTCCGGGAGAAACTGCTTCGGGATCGGCCTCGTCATCGGACGGACCGTCGGGTTCTTGTGTTTGTTCGGGCTCTTGGGCCGGAACGGTCTCGGCGGCCAAAGGCGCCTCGGATTCATCGGCAGCGGCGGCGTTTTCGGCGACTTGCGCCTGCGCGGCCTCCACGGCTTCGGCAGCCTCGGACAGCACTTCCGCCGGCACGGGCATTTCGACGGGCTCGTCGACGGCCACCACGGCGGGCTCGTCGACGGGGTCCATCGGCAGCCCCTGCTGCTCGCCCGACGCCTGCTCGAGCGCGTCGACCAGGGCGGCCTGCTGCGCCGGCGTCTCGATCAGCGGCAGCTGGTCGAGCGACGCCAGGCCGAGGTCGTCCAGGAACTGGCGCGTGGTCGCGTACAGCGCCGGCCTGCCGACGGTTTCGCGGTGGCCGATCACCTCGACCCAACCGCGGTCCTCGAGCTGCTTGAGGATCAACGAGTTGATCGTCACGCCGCGGATGTCTTCCATGTCGCCGCGCGTCGCGGGCTGGCGGTACGCGATGATGGCCAGCGTCTCGAGGGCGGCGCGCGTGTAGCGCGGCGGCTTCTCGGGGTGCAGGCGGTCGAGATGATCGCGCATCTCGGGCCGGCTCTGGAAACGCCAGCCGCTGCCGACGCTCACAAGCTCCAGGCCGCGCTGCGCCCAGTCTTCCTGCAATTCAAGCAACAGCACCTTGATGGTGTCCACGCCCAGCTCGTCGTCGAACAGCACGCGCATGTCGCGCACCGGCAGCGGCTGGCTCGAACAGATCAAGGCGGTTTCGAGAATGCGCTTGGCATCCGCCGTATTCATGGTTCGCGTTATCCGGGAAAAGGCGCCTGGGTAGACGCTGGCTCACAAGGATGAAAGGAGTAGGCGTTGCCGGCACGCGGCGAATGCAACGCAAGGCCGGCATCGGATGGCCGGCGCGGCCCTCGGGCCGTCAGGCGCGATTGTAATCCAGCCCCCAGGACTGCAAAGCCTGAACGAGATCGGGCGGCGGCGACGAGCGGAACTCCATGGCTTCGTGGGTGACCGGATGCACGAATGCCAGACGGAACGCATGCAGCGCCTGGCGCGACAGGCCGACGGCCGGCGCGCCGCCGTAAAGCGCGTCTCCCACCAGCGGATGCCCGATCGACGCCATGTGCACGCGGATCTGGTGGGTGCGACCGGTTTCGAGCGTGCAGCGCACCACGCAGCCTTCGGAGTGGCTGTCGAGCCGCTCGATGAGCGTGCGCGCGGTCTTGCCCGCATGGCGCTCCAGGTCGACCACCGCCATGCGCAGCCGGTTGCGCGGGTCCCGCCCGATGGGCGCGTCGACCTGCCTGGCGGCCGCGCCGGCCCAGGGCTTGTGCCCGATCGCCAGGTACTGCCGCTTGACCTCTCGCGCGGCGATCAGCGCGACCATCGCGTCCATGGTCGCCCGCGTGCGCGCAACCACCATCAGCCCGCTGGTGTCGCGGTCGAGCCGGTGGACGATGCCGGCGCGCGGGAGCAGCACGGCCTTGGGGTCGAGCGCCAGCAGCCCGTTGAGCAGCGTGCCGCTCCAATGCCCGGGCGCCGGGTGCACGACCAGCCCTGCGGGCTTGTCGACGATGCGCAGGTGCTCGTCCTCGTACACGGTCACGAGGTCCATCGGCTCTGGCCGGAAGGCCTGGCTCTGTGGCGTGGGCCGCAGTTCGATGCGCCCCGCCTGCCCCGCCTTTACGCTGGCCGAGACCTTGGTGACGGTGCGCCCCTGGAGCTCGACGGCCCCCGCCTCGATGAGCTGCTGGAGGTAGCTGCGGGAAAACTCGGGCACCAGGGCCGCCAGCGCGCGGTCCAGCCGCTGGCCGTGCTGGGCGGAATCGATGGTGAAGGGCCGGAGTTCGCTGGCCTCGGCCGGGTCGGCGCCTTCCTCGTGTTCGGCCGCCTCCAGGTTCTCGGGGGTATTGCCCGAAGGGCCGGTCGATATAATTGAGGGTAACTGTTTCACGAAAGCCGTATGTGATGTTTCGCGCCAAATTATCGGTCCCCACCTGGATCGCGCTCAGCGCGGCGGCCCTGCTCGCAGCCGGCTGCTCGTCGACCACCGTCGACAAGACCGCGAACTGGAGTCCCAACAAGATCTACGCGGAAGCAAAGGACGAGGCCGGATCGGGAGCCTACGACAAGGCCGTGCCGCTCTACGAGAAGCTCGAAGGCCGCGCCGCCGGCACGCCCCTCGCGCAGCAGGCCCAGCTGGAAAAGGCCTACGCCCAGTACAAGTCGGGTGAAAAGGCCAGCGCCATCGCCACCATCGACCGCTTCATGAAGCTGCATCCGGCGAGCCCCGCGCTCGACTATGCGCTATACCTCAAGGGCGTGATCAACTTCAACGACGACCTCGGCATGTTCGCGTTCCTCACGCGCCAGGACCTGTCCGAGCGCGACCAGAAGGCCGCCAAGGAATCGTTCGAGTCGTTCAAGGACCTCGTGACCCGCTTCCCCGAGTCACGCTACGCCCCCGACGCGCGCCAGCGCATGAACTACATCGTGAACTCGCTCGCGCAGTACGAGGTTCACGTGGCCCGCTATTACTACTCGCGCGGCGCCTACCTGGCGGCCATCAACCGCGCCCAGATCGCCCTGTCCGACTACCGCGAAGTGCCGGCGCTCGAGGAAGCCCTGTACATCATGGTGAAGTCGTACGACGCGCTCGGCATGAAGGACCTGCGCGACGACGCCCAGCGCGTGCTGACCACCAACTACCCCCAGAGCACCTACCTTGCCAACGGCTTCAAGGGCAAGGACGACCCCTGGTGGAAGGTCTGGTAAGGCCGCCAGCAGCCCTGAACCGGCGCGCTCCGGCTAGCTCCTGAGCGCGTCCAGCGCGGCGTCGAAGTCCGCTTCGTTTTCGAGCCGCCGCATCGGCGGAAGCGCCGCCAGCAGGCGGCGGCCGTAGCCCATGGCGACCAGGCGGGTGTCGCATATCGCCAGCACGCCGCTGTCGGTCTCCCGCCGAATCAACCGCCCCGCCCCCTGCTTGAGCGCAACAGCCGCTTCGGGCAACGAGTAATCCGCGAACGAACTGCGCCCCTGCGCCTCCAGGCGCTGCGAGCGTGCCTCGACCAGGGGGTCGTTGGGCGGCGGAAAAGGCAGCTTGTCGATCACCACCAGTTGCAGCGCGTCGCCCGGCGCGTCGAAGCCCTCCCAGAACGAAGCCGACGCCACCAGCACGCAGCCCGCGCGCCCGCCGCTCGCGCCCTCGCGAAAACGATCCATCAGCACCCGCTTGGGCAGTTCGCCCTGCACCAGCACCTCGGGGCGAGCTTCGGTCTCCAGCAGCTCGAACTGCTGCTTGATGGCATCGCCGATGGTGCGCAAGGCGCGCAGCGTGGTCGTCAGCACCAGCGTACGGCCGCCGAGTTCGGTGGCGCCGCGTGCAGCCAGTTCGGCGACCCGCTGGCTGTGCGAGGGGTCGTTGGGCTTGGGGAACGCGCGAGGCACGTACAGCGCCGCCTGCGAGGCATAGTCGAACGGACTCTGCACGCGCAGCACTTCGGCATCGTGCAGGCCGCAGGGCTCGGTGAACCAGCGCAGCGTGGGCTCATCGCCCAGCGTGGCCGAGGTGAAGACCCAGGCTCGGCCGCTGTCTTCATGCACCGGCGTCTCGCGGGGGGGGCGCTCGCCGTAGGCATCGAGTTCGTCGCCGTCGTCCGCGTCGCCGCCTTCGTCGGCATCCGACGCATCGGCAATCTTGAGCACCCGCTTGCGCATCGCATCCGCGATGTCGAGCGGCGACTCGATCAGCCGCAGTTGCGAGCCGACATCCACCCAGCGCACCGAGTCGACCTCGCAAGGCTGCGCGAAGCGCGCCGTGCGCTTGGCGAGCTGGCGTGCCCGCTCGTGCAGCCGCACGAAGTCGGGCGAGATTTCGCTGACGGTGGCCAGCCCTTCGGCGGCCAGTTCGAACGAATGCTGCAGGTCATCCAGCGCATGCTGCCAGGCGTCGGGGTCGATGCCTTCCGGCGAAGGGCCCAGCCAGCGCAGCTTGGCGCCCGGCCACTGCTTGCCGACCACCAGCCGCAGCTCGCGCGCGGCACGCTCGACGCCAGACACCAGTTGCTGCCAGTCGACCAGCCCGCGCGCATGCTGCAGGCCCGAGCCCAGCATGTCGCGCGCGAAATCGAGTGCCTGGCCGCTGCCGAGCTGCGCGCCCAGGAACTGCACGCCGGTTTCATTGAGCTGGTGCGCCTCGTCGAACACGACGACGCTCACGCTGGGCAGCAACTCCGCCATGCCGGTCTCGCGCACCGCGAGGTCGGCGAAAAACAGGTGATGGTTGATGACAACGATGTCGGCGGCCAGCGCCTCGCGCCGCGCCAGGTTGACGTGGCAGGCCTTGAACTGCGGGCACTGCGCGCCAAGGCAGTTCTCGCGGGTGGAGGTGATGAGGGGGATCAGCGGCGAACGCTCGTCCAGCCCCGGCAGCTCGGCGAGGTCGCCGGTGCGCGTGGCCTTCGACCACTGCTCGATCTTGGCGAGCGTGCGCAGGCTGCCGCGTTCGGGCAGCGAGGCGTCATGGCGCGCGGTGTCCAGTCGATGCAGGCAGAGGTAGCTGGCGCGCCCCTTCAACAACGCCGTGCGCACCGGCAGCCCGAAGGCCTCGACCAGCCGGGGCAGGTCGCGGCCGAACAGTTGGTCCTGCAGCGTCTTGGTGGCGGTGGACAGCAGCACGCGCTCGCCGCTCAGCAACGCCGGCACGAGGTACGAGAAAGTCTTGCCGACCCCGGTGCCGGCCTCGACCACCAGCACGCCGCCCTGGTCGATGGTGCGGGCCACGGCCATGGCCATCTCGGTCTGGCCGGAGCGCTCGCGGAACTGCTCGGCAGCCCGCGACAGCGCACCGTCTTGCGCGAAGGCGTCGCGCACCTTGTCTTCGAGCGCGCCTGTCACGCCGGCTCTTTCGGGTCGAGCACGTTTTCGAGGCGCGTGATCCGGTCGCGCAATGCGAGGCGGCGCTTTTTCAGGCGCCGCAGCAGCAACTCGTCTTGCGGCGAGCCTTCGGACAGCCGGTCGATGGTGGCATCGAGATCGGCATGCTCGATACGCAGCTCGATGAGCTGCCGGGAAAGGGAATGAAGATTGGAGTCCAACGTTGGAGTGCGAACGCAGAGTTGGCGCGTCGCATGTTCATTCGATAATACGTCCTGACACGAATCCCCGAGAAGACAGAACCACGCGCTCTGGCGCACATGCCTCATGACTCAAGGCTTTCGACTAGCAGCGGCCACCGGACTCCACAAGGGAGACCGCCCGTACCAACAGGACCAGGTCTTGATGATGAGTCACCCGAGGGTGCCCGGCTGCGTGCTGGGCGTCGTTGCGGACGGCATGGGCGGTCGCAGCGGCGGGCGCAAGGCATCCGACCAGGTGATGATGACCGCGCGCCAGCTCTTCGCGCGCTACGCCCCGGGCCGCGACGACCCCGAAGTCCTGCTGAGGCAAATGCTGGAAGACTCGCACACGGTCATCAAGCTCACCGCAGTTTCCAGCGAACAGGAGCCCCACAGCACGCTGGCGGCGTTCCTGCTGAACCCCAAGGGCGAATGCGCCTGGATCCATGCCGGCGACTCGCGCATCTATCACTTCCACGACGGACAGCTCGTCAAGCGCACGCGCGACCATTCGTACGTGCAGGCGCTGATCGACCGCGGCCAGATCAGCGAGGCCGAAGCCAACACCCATCCGCAGGGCAACATCCTTCTGGGCTGCCTTGGCATGACCACGACGCCGCCGCCCATCGATCCGCACTACATCCCGAAGATGCAGTCCGGCGACCTGCTGATGGCATGCAGCGACGGGCTCTGGCATTACTTCACGCCCGAGGAAATGGCGAGCGTGCTGTACGCCCAGCCGCCGCGCGACGCGGTGGAAATCCTGGTGGGCGAAGCGCGACGCCGGGCGCGCGGCACCGGCGACAACATCTCCATCGCAGTCCTCAAGCTCGACGCGCTGCCGGCAGCGGCCTGAGCGCGGTTCTTCCAGGCGGCAGTGCCCGAATCAGGGTGCGGCCGGAGCCGGAGTAGCGCCCGCCGCGGGAGGCGGCGGCAGCGGCGCGCCGCGCGGCTTGTCGCTCGAGGCATTCCTGCGCTCGACGCTGGCCCTGTGCTCGGCCGCCCTCTTCTGCTTGTCTTCGAAGCGCTGGACGTTCGCGGGTGCGGCGGCTCGCAACTGGGCCGCCTTGGCCCGCTCGTCGGCATGTGCCTGCTGCTTCGACTGGAATTCGCGCTCGCGCTCCGCCGCGCCGGAAGCCGTCGAGGCGCGGCTGGCCGCGTGGTCGGCGGCGCGCTGCTCGCGGTCCTTCTGGCTCTGGATCGACTGTTCCTGCTTTTCCTTGGTGTCCTGCTCGCGCTGCGTGGCAGCCTTCTGGTCGAGCTTCTGCAGTTCGGCAGCACCGCTGCGCTGGCGCTGGATGTCGTTGATCGCGGTTTCCTGGCGCTTGATGCTGTCGGACTGGATCCGGCGCCGGTTGCGGCTTTCACTCAGGCAGTCCTCGACCGCGAATTTCTTGTAGCAGGCGGTCCGCTCTTCCAGGAAGCGCTTTTCCATGGCCTCGCGCTCGGACGAGAGCCTGCGCTTCTCGGCCTCGAGATCGACAGTGCCCGAGGCGGCGTTGGACTGCGCCCACAGCGGCAGGCTGGCCAACGACATCAACAGGACAAGAGCGAATTTTTTCATGTGAGTCGGGTGTCGACGATGCGGCGTTCCAGGGAAAGAAACTCGCTCGACTGCATTTCGGTGAGCCGGGAGACCGTGCGCGGGAATTCGTGCGACAGCGGACCCTCGGTGTACAACGCCTCGGGCGGAACCTCAGCCGACATGATGAGCTTGCAGCGCCGGTCGTACAAGACGTCGACCAGCCATGTGAAACGGCGTGCTTCCGAAGCCATGCGCACGGGCATGTGCGGCACGTCGGACAGCAGCACCGTGTGGAACTGGCTCGCTATCTCCAGGTAGTCATTCTGCGAACGCGGGCCGCCGCACAGCGTCTTGAAGTCGAACCAGACCACGCCGCCGGCCTTGCGCCGCGCGCGGATCTCGCGCGATTCGATGTGCAGCACCGGGTTTTCGTCGGCCACCTCGGCCAGCTTGTCGAAGGCCTTGCGCATTTCCTTCTCGGCCGCCGCGTCGTTGGGCGTGAGGTACATGCGCAGTTGCTCCAGCGTGCGGCGCCGGTAGTCGGTGCCGTTGTCGACGCTGAGCACCTCGAGCTTCTCATTCAGGAGCGCGATGGCAGGCAGGATGCGGTCGCGATGCAACCCGCCGGGGTAGAGATCGTCGGGCTTGAAGTTCGAGGTGGTGACGAAGCCCACGCCGTTCTCGAACAGCGACACCAGCAGCCGATGAAGAATCATCGCGTCGGTGATGTCCGCCACATGGAACTCGTCGAAGCAGATGAGCTTGTAGCGCTTGGAAATGCGCAGGCCCAGTTCGTCGAGCGGATTGACCGTTCCTTGCAGCTCCCGCAGTTCGCGGTGCACTTCACGCATGAACTCGTGGAAGTGCAGGCGCGTCTTGCGCCGCAGCGGCACGGCGTTGAAGAACAAGTCCATCAGGAAGCTCTTGCCCCGCCCGACGCCACCGTACATGTAGACGCCGCGCGGGAGCTCCGGCCGGTTGATGAACTTCTTCAGCGCATTCGAGCGCTGGGCCTTGTACTCTGCCCATTCGTTGGCGCAGCGATCCAGCGCCTCCACGGCGCGCAGCTGCGCGGGATCGCTGTGGAACCCGCGCGCAGCGAGTTCCGCCTCGTAGGCCTGTTTGACGCTGGTCAAGAGATCAGAAGTTCAGCGTGCGCTTGTCGACAGCCAGCGCGGCTTCCTTCGTGGCTTCCGACAGCGACGGGTGCGCATGGCAGATGCGCGCGATGTCTTCCGCGCTCGCCTTGAACTCCATGGCCACGACGGCTTCGGAGATCAGCTCGCTGGCCTGCGGGCCCACGATGTGCACGCCCAGGATCTCGTCGGTCGCAGCGTCGGCCAGGAACTTGACCATGCCGGTCGTGTCGCCCAGAGCGCGTGCGCGGCCGTTCGCGAGGAACGGGAAGGTGCCGGCCTTGTAGGCGCGGCCTTCGGCCTTGAGCTGCTGCTCGGTCTGGCCGACCCACGCGATTTCGGGGCTCGTGTAGATCACCCAGGGAATCGTGTTGAAGTTGACGTGGCCGTGCTGGCCCGCAATGCGCTCCGCCACGGCAACGCCCTCTTCCTCGGCCTTGTGCGCCAGCATCGGGCCGCGCACCACGTCGCCGATCGCCCAGACGTTGGGCAGGTTGGTCTTGCACGCGTCGTCCACGGCGATGGCGCCGCGCTCGTCGAGCTTCAGGCCCACGGCTTCGGCGTTCAGGCCGATGGTGTTGGGCACGCGGCCGATCGACACGATCAGCTTGTCGACTTCCAGCGTCTGGGCTTCGCCCTTGGCGTTGGTCCAGGCAACGCTCACGCCCTTCTTGGACGACTTGATCTCGCCGACCTTCACGCCGAGCTCGATCTTGAGCTTCTGCTTGTCGAAGGCCTTCTTGGCTTCCTTGGCGATCTGCTCGTCCACCGCGCCGAGGAAGGTCGGCAGCGCTTCGAGCACCGTGACTTCCGCGCCGAGGCGACGCCACACCGAGCCCATTTCGAGGCCGATGACGCCCGAGCCGATCAGGCCCAGCTTCTTGGGCACCGCGCCGATGCGCAGCGCGCCGTCGTTCGAGAGGATGTTCTCCTCGTCGAACGGCGCGCCCGGCAGCGCACGGGCGTTGGAGCCCGTGGCGATGACGATGTGCTTGCCGCTGATCGACTCTTCGGCGGCGCCGGCCACCTTGAGCTCGTAGCCGGTTTCGTCCGTCTTCACGAACGATGCGCGGCCGTGGAAGAACGTGATCTTGTTCTTCTTGAACAGGTACAGGATGCCGTCGTTGTTCTGCTTCACGACCTGGTCCTTGCGGGCCAGCATCTTGTCGATGTCCAGGCCCAGGCCTTCGACCTTGATGCCGTGGTCGGCGAAGTGATGGCCGGCCTGCTCGAAGTGCTCCGACGATTGCAGCAGTGCCTTCGAGGGGATGCAGCCGACGTTGGTGCAGGTGCCGCCCGGTGCCGGGCCGCCCTTGCCGTTCTTCCACTCGTCGACGCAGGCGACGTTGAAGCCGAGTTGCGCCGCACGGATGGCGGCGATGTAGCCGCCGGGGCCGCCGCCGATGACGACGACGTCGAATTGTTTGCTCATTGGGTTTCCGTTTCAGTTGTCCATCGCGCCGCGTGAATCAGGGTTCCTTCGCGAACACCGCGGAACCGGCTTTGCCGGACCGCAGGTGTTGCCCCCCGCGAGGGGGTTGGCGAAGCGACACGAAGTGCGCGAAGACTGGGGGTGGATCAGATGTCGAACAGCAGGCGCGACGGGTCTTCCAGCGCTTCCTTCATGGCGACCAGGCCCAGCACGGCTTCGCGGCCGTCGATGATGCGGTGGTCGTAGCTCATGGCGAGGTAGTTCATCGGACGGATGACGATCTGGCCGTTTTCCACCACGGCGCGGTCCTTGGTGGCGTGCACGCCCAGGATGGCCGACTGGGGCGGGTTGATGATCGGGGTCGAGAGCATCGAGCCGAAGGTGCCGCCGTTCGAGATGGAGAACGTGCCGCCGGTCATGTCTTCGATGCCCAGCTTGCCGTCTTGCGCCTTCTTGCCGAACTCGGCGATCTTCTTCTCGATGTCGGCGAAGCTCATCTGGTCGGCATTGCGCAGGATCGGCACCACCAGGCCGCGCGGCGAACCGACGGCGATGCCGATGTCGAAGTAGCCGTGGTACAGGATGTCGTTGCCGTCGACCGAGGCGTTGATCACCGGGTACTTCTTCAGCGCGTGCACGGCGGCCTTCACGAAGAAGGACATGAAGCCGAGCTTCACGCCGTGTTCCTTGGTGAAGCTATCCTGGAAGCGCTTGCGCAGTTCCATGACTGGCGCCATGTTGACTTCGTTGAAGGTCGTCAGGATGGCGTTGGTGGATTGCGACTGCAGCAGGCGCTCGGCGATGCGGGCGCGCAGGCGGCTCATCGGCACGCGCTGTTCCGGACGCTCGCCCAGGTCGGGCGCACCGGCCGGCGCCGCGACTTGCGGCAGCGCGGGCTTGGCGGCCGGCGTGGCGACGGTGGCGGCAGGTGCCGCGGGCTTGGCGCCCGAAGCCACGGCGCCGAGCACGTCGCCCTTGGTGACGCGGCCGTCCTTGCCGGTGCCGGCGACGTCGCTGGTCTTCAGGTTGTTGTCGGCCAGCAGCTTGGCGGCGGCGGGCATGGCCACGTCGGCCTTCGAGCCACCCGTGGCAGCAGCAGCGGCCGCCGGGGCGGCTGCCGCAGCCGCAGGAGCGGCAGCGGGTGCCGCGGCAGCCGGGGCGCCGGCCGAAGCCTTGCCTTCGGTGTCGATCTTGGCGATCAGCTGCTCGGCCACCACGGTGGCGCCATCGGGCTGAACGATTTCAGCCAGCACGCCGGCCGATGGCGCGGGCACTTCCAGCACGACCTTGTCGGTCTCGATCTCGATCAGGATTTCATCGACGGCGACGGCTTCGCCGGCCTTCTTCTTCCAGGTGAGCATGGTGGCCTCGGCCACGGATTCGGAAAGCTGGGGGACTTTGACTTCTACGATAGACATGTGGAGTGAGCTCCGTTTTGTTCTTCAGGGTGTTCGTGTGAAAAAGGGACAGGCGATTACTTGGTCAGCACGAAGCCCTTGAGCTTGGCGAACGCGCCGTCGACCAGCGCCTTCTGCTGTTCCTGGTGCAGGTGCGAGTAGCCCACCGCCGGCGATGCCGATGCGGCACGGCCGGAGTAGCCGAGCTTCTGGCCGTCCTGCATGTTTTCGTGGATGTAGTGCTGCACGAAGAACCAGGCGCCCTGGTTCTGCGGCTCGTCCTGGCACCAGACCACGTCGACGAGGTTCGGGTACTTCTTGATCTCGGCGGCAAACGCCTTGTGCGGGAACGGATAGAGCTGCTCGACGCGGATGATCGCCACGTCTTCGCTGCCCAGTTCCTCGCGCTTCTTGGCCAGGTCGTAGTAGACCTTGCCCGAGCAGGCGATCAGGCGCTTGACCTTCTCGGCCTTCAGGCCCTTGCTGTCGGGAATGACGGTCTGGAAGCTGCCCTTGGTGAATTCGGCCAGCGGCGAGGTGGCGTCCTTGTTGCGCAGCAGCGACTTGGGCGTGAGGATGATCAGCGGCTTGCGCAGGTTGCGCACCATCTGGCGGCGCAGCACGTGGAAGATCTGGCTGGCCGTCGTGGGTTGCACCACCTGCATGTTGGTGTCCGCGCTCAGCTGCATGAAGCGCTCCAGGCGTGCCGAGCTGTGCTCGGGGCCCTGGCCTTCGTAGCCGTGCGGCAGCATCATGGTCAGGCCGTTGACGCGGCCCCACTTCACTTCGCCCGAGGCGATGAACTGGTCGATCACCACTTGCGCGCCGTTCACGAAGTCGCCGAACTGGGCTTCCCAGATGACGAGCGTGTTCGGGTCGTTCGAGGCGTAGCCGTATTCGAACGCGAGCACGGCTTCTTCCGACAGGATCGAGTCGATGACGACGAACGGAGCCTGGTTGTCGGCCACGTTCTGCAGCGGCGTGTAGGTGCCTTCGTCGAACTTCTCGCGGTTCTGGTCGTGCAGCACGGCGTGGCGGTGCGTGAACGTGCCGCGGCCCGAGTCTTCACCCGACAGGCGCACCGGGTAGCCGCTGGCCACCAGCGAGGCGAAGGCCATGTGCTCGCCCATGCCCCAGTCGATGTTGACGTCGCCGCGGCCCATGGCCGCGCGGTCGTCCAGCACCTTCTTCACGAGGGGGTGCACCGTGAAGCCTTGCGGCACGGTGGTGATCTTCTCGGCCAGGCGCTTCCACTCGCTGGAGGGAATGGCGGTGTCGCCGGCGTCGGTCCACTTCTTGTTGAGGTACGGGCTCCAGTCGACGGCGTACTTGCTCTTGAAGTTGGTGAGCACGGGGTCGACGGTGTTCTTGCCTTCGTCGAAGGCGGCGCGCTGCGCCTTGACCATGTCGTCGCCGAGCGTGTCGCCCAGGCCTTGAGCGGCCAGCTTGTCGGCGTACAGCTTGCGCGTGCCGGGGTGCTGGGCGATCTTCTTGTACATCAGCGGCTGCGTGAGCGAGGGGGTGTCCTGCTCGTTGTGGCCCAGCTTGCGGAAGCAGATGATGTCGACGACCACGTCCTTCTGGAATTCCATGCGGAAGTCCAGGGCGATCTGGGTGGCGAGCACCACGGCTTCGGGGTCGTCGCCGTTCACGTGCAGCACCGGCGCCTCGATCATCTTGACGATGTCCGAGCAGTACAGCGTCGAGCGGCTGTCGCGCGGGTCGCTGGTGGTGAAGCCGATCTGGTTGTTGATGACGAAGTGCACCGTGCCGCCAGTGGAGTAGCCACGGGTCTCGGCCAGCGCCAGCGTTTCCATCACGACGCCCTGGCCTGCGAAGGCGGCGTCGCCGTGCACGATCACGGGCAGCACCTGCTTGCCCAGCGGGTCGCCGCGGCGGTCCATGCGGGCACGCACCGAGCCTTCGACCACGGGGTTCACGATTTCAAGGTGCGAGGGGTTGAACGCCAGGCTCAGGTGCACCGGGCCGCCGGGGGTGGTCACGTCCGAGCTGAAGCCCTGGTGGTACTTGACGTCGCCGCTGGGCAGGTCTTCGGGGGCGGTGTGGTCGAACTCGGCGAACAGGTCGGCCGGCATCTTGCCGAGCGAGTTGACCAGCACGTTCAGGCGGCCGCGGTGGGCCATGCCGATCACGATTTCCTGCACGCCCTTGACGCCGGCCTGGTTGATCAGCTCGTCCATCGCGACGATGAAGCTTTCGCCGCCTTCGAGCGAGAAACGCTTCTGGCCGACGTACTTGGTGTGCAGGAAGCGCTCGAGGCCTTCGGCGGCCGTCAGGCGGCTGAGCACGTGCTTCTTCTGCTCGGCGCTCAGCTTGGGATTGGTGCGGGCGCTTTCGAGCCGCTGCTGCCACCAGCGCTTGTGGTTCTGGTCGGTGGTGTACATGTACTCGGCACCCATCGTGCCGCAGTACGTTTCGCGCAAGGCATTGAGCAGGTCGCGCAGCGACATGGCTTCCTTGCCGAAGAAGGTGTTGCTGGTGTTGAACACCGTCTCGAGGTCGGCATCGGTGAAGCCGTAGAACGAGGGCTCGAGTTCCGGAATGGCGGGACGCTCGGCGCGCTTGAGCGGATCGAGGTCGGCCCAGCGGGCGCCGACGTTGCGGTAGGCGGCGATCAGCTGCTGGACGGAGGTGCGCTTGCGGCCGAGTTCGGAATCGGCGCCGCTGGCCTGCACGACCTTGGTCGTGCCCTGCTTCGCGCGTTCGGCGAAGGCGTTGATGACCGGCAGGTGCGGGACGTCGCGGGTGTTGCTGCCGTCGGCGGCGGGAACGTTCTGCAGCGCGTCGAAATACGAACGCCAGTTGTCGGGCACGCTGCCGGGGTTGGAGAGGTAGTTTTCATACATCTCTTCGACATAGGGGGCATTGCCGCCGAAGAGGTATGTGTTGCCTTGATAGGCGGCGTACGCCGATGGCGTCGATGAATCGCTCATGATCCGCTGACCTTCGCTTCCCTGAAGGAAGCACTAGCTGGTTAAGAAACCTTCCGCGACACGGCTGAACCGGTTGGCGGATGCGACTGTGGCTGGGGAAGGGCCTGAGTACCTTGGCATTGTGCCACGTCAACCATATGACGGTTCAAAGGGAGCCTGCAACCCCCTTCGGGGATAACTCAGGGCGAAGAAAGTAACTGTTTGATCTGCTGCAGCGTGGCGGGGTCGTCGATGGTGGTCAGGTCGCCCGGGTCGCGCTGCTCGCAGACCGCCTGGATGGCGCGGCGCAGCAATTTGCCGCTGCGCGTCTTGGGCAGGCCGCTCACGAAGCGCACGCGCGCGGGGCGGGCCAGCGCGCCGAGCTGGTCGGCCACCAGCTTCATGATCTCGCCCTCGAGCTTGAGCGCCAGGTCGGCGTCAGCCACGGCCTTGCCGTCCTTCGGAACGACGAAGGCCATCGCCACCTGCCCCTTGAGCGCGTCGGCCACGCCCACCACGGCCACTTCCGCGACATTGGTATGGCCCGAAATGCTCTCCTCGATCTCGCGCGTGCCCAGTCGGTGGCCCGCCACGTTGATCACGTCGTCGGTGCGCCCGAGGATGTAGAAATAGCCGTCTTCATCGCGAATGCCCCAGTCGAAGGTCGAATAGACCATCTTGCCGGGTACGCTTTTCCAGTAGGTATCGACGAAGCGCGCGTCGTCCTTCCACACGGTCTGCATGAAACCGGGCGGGGTCGGCCCCTCCACCACGACCACGCCTTTCTCGTTCGCGCCGGTCAGTTCCTCTCCGGTCGACTCGTGCAGGATCTTGATGCGGTAGCCGTACATCGGCACGCCCGGGCTGCCGAACTTGCTGGCCTTGGCCTCCACGCCATTGGCAATGGTGATCATCGGCCAGCCCGATTCGGTCTGCCAGTAGTTGTCGATGATCGGCACGCCCAGGCCATCGCTGATCCAGCGCGCGGTGGGCTCGTCGAGCGGCTCGCCGGCCAGGAACAGCGCGCGCAGGCTGGACAGGTCGTACTTCTTGAGCAGGGCCGGGTCCTGCTTCTTGAGCACACGCACCGCGGTGGGCGCGCTGAACATCACCGTCACCTTGTACTTCTCGACGAGGCGCCACCAGATGCCGCCATCGGGCTGCCGGTCGATGCCCTGCGTGGGCAGGCCTTCGTACATGATGGTCGCCATGCCCGCGATCAGCGGGCCGTACACGATGTAGCTGTGGCCCACGACCCAGCCGATGTCGCTGGTCGAGAAATAGGTTTCGCCAGCCCGCCCGTCAAAGATGTGCTTCATGCTCGCGGCCAGCGCCACCGCGTAGCCGCCCACGTCGCGTTGCACGCCCTTGGGCTTGCCGGTGGTCCCGCTCGTGTAGATGGTGTAGCTGATGTCGGTCGAGGCGAGCCAGGTGCAGGGCACCTTGGCGTCGATGTGCTTCTGGCGCAGGTCGGCGGCGAGGTGGTCGCGCCCTGCCGTCAGGTCCATGTGTGCGAGGCCGCGGTCGGTGAGCAACACGGCCGAGGGCTTGTGCTTCGACAGGCGGATCGCCTCGTCGAGCAGCGGCTTGTACGCGATGACCTTGCCGCCGCGCGAGCCGGCATCGGCACTCACGACCACCTTGGGCTCGGCATCTTCGATGCGCGTGGCCAGCGAAACGCTCGCGAACCCGCCGAACACCACGCAGTGGATGGCGCCGATGCGCGCGCAGGCCAGCATGGCGAACGCGGCCTCGGGAATCATCGGCATGTAGATGAGCACCCGGTCGCCCTTGCCGACACCGAGTTCGACAAGGCTGGCGGCGGTGCGCTGCACTTCGGCGTGCAGTTCGTCGAAGCTGTAGCTCTTTTCGACGCCGGTTTCTGTGGAGACGAAGATCAGCGCGGGCTGGCTGCCGCGCTCGGCCAGATGCCGGTCGACGGCGTTGTGGCACAGGTTGGTGGTGCCGCCCACGAACCACCGCGCGAACGGCGGCTGGCTGGCGTCGAGGATCTGCTGCGCGGGGGTGTGCCAGTCGATCAGCCGGGCCTGCTCGGCCCAGAAGGCCTCGGGCGCATCCACTGACAGGCGATGGAACTCTTCAAAGCGGCTCATCTGGATTTGTCTCCGTTCTATGTTTTCGTTCAGGCAGCCTCGCCAAAACTGAATTCATAATTATGGAGACCGATCTTGCAGCAAGCTGACGACCGGGACAACCCGGCCGAGCCCCACCCCGGCAACGGCGCCGGGGGCAGCGGGTTTAACGGATCAGGGCCTGCAGTTCGCGGAACGCCGGGTGCTCGGCAGTGCGCAGCCACTCGAAGCCGACCATCTCGGTCGTCACCAGCTCGGCGCCGGCACCGGCCAGCCGGTCGAACGCGGCGTCGCGGTTGCGCTCGGTGCGCGAGCTGCAGGCGTCGGTGACGACCCAGACTTCGAACTCGTCTTCCAGCAGGTCGAGCGCGGTCTGCAGCAGGCAGACATGGGCTTCGCAGCCGGCGATCACGATCGTGTTGCGCTCTTCGGGCGCGGCCTGCGGCTTCTGCAGATGCTTCGGCAGGCTCCGCGCATTGCCCTGCGGCGCGGCCTTGGCCGGCGCGCGCAGCCATTCGCCGAGGCCCTCTTCCACGCCGCTGAAGTGCATCTTCGCCAGCGTCTTCCTGCACAGCGCGCGGATGTCCGGCAGGTTTTCGCCCAGCTTGGACGGGTTCTGCTCGGTGCCCCAGACCGGCACGTCGACCCATTTCGCCATCTGGCCGAGGCGCACGGCATTCTTCGCAACGGCCTCGTTTTCGAAGACCGCCGGCATCAGCCGTGCCTGGTAGTCGACCAGCACGAGTTGGGATTGCGAAGCGTCGAGCAGCATGAACGGATTCTTTCTTGTAGAGGTTTGGGTTGGGCTAAACCGTACCACCGAAAAGACCGGGTTTGGCCGCCTGGGCGGCAACGCGCTCCACCAGCTGCGCCACGTAGGCCTTGAAGAGTGCGTCGGCCGACTGCCTGAACATGCGGATGCGCCCGGTGTGCTGCATCAGCAGCAGGCCCACGCCGTGTGCGAACAGCGAGGTGTTTTCCCGCAAAGCGCCGTCCGCGTCGAGGCCCATGGCCTGCAACGCGTCTTCGCAGGGGCGAAGGGCCTGATGCAGATGGTCGTTCAGCTCATGGTCGAGCTCGCTGGTCAGCCCGCGCGGGCGCATGCCCTGCACAAGATAGAAGCCGAGGTCGAGCTCGCGCGGGTTCGCCGCGTAGAAGTCGAACCACGCCTGCGCCTTGGCGGCGAGCGTCTGGTCAGGACGACCTTCGGACTCGGGGGCATCGGCGACGGCCGTCTGGAGCCGCTGGATCGATTCATCGAGCAGCGCGCCGTAGATCGCTTCCTTGCTATCGAAATAAGAGTAGATGGCACCCGGCGTGTAGCCGGCCCTGCGCGCGATTTCGCGAATGCTCGCGCCCTCGATGCCAGCTTCCAGGAACACGGCGCGTGCGGCGTCGAGCACCAGCGCGCGGCGCGCATCGGTGAGCGCCTGGCGGCGTTGGAGCTTGGCATGCATGGGCGGGACTATACAAAAAATTCGAGCGTTGATCAAAAAATTAAACAGTGTTCAAATTTTGCCCGGAAGCCCCTCGGAAGCCCAGAAAACCACGGAGACAAGAAACGATGAACGCCCCGCTCCCCGCCACCACGCTGATGTCCGGCGCCGACTACCGCGAATCGCTGCGCCGCTACCGCCCCACCGTCTTCGTGGACGGCCGCCGCGTCGAAAGCGTGGCCGATGAGCCCGCCTTCCAGCCCGGCATCAATGCCATCGCCCTCACCTACGACTACGCGCTGCGCAAGGAATACGAGCCGCTGATGACGGCGGTGCAGCACACCAGCGGCAAGCGCGTGAACCGGCTGTCGCACATCAACACCAGCTCCGGCGACCTGCTCAACAAGCTGGAGGCGGTGCGCCTTGTCTGCCAGGAAACCGGATGCGCCCAGCGCTACCTGACGCACGACGCGCTCAACGCAATCGCCCAGGTCTCGGCCCGCATCGACGACGCGCGCGGCAGTTCCGAGCACACCGCCCGCTTCCACGAGTACCTGCACCGCGTGCAGGACCAAGACCTGACGCTGGGCGTCGCCATGACCGACGCCAAGGGCGACCGCAGCCGGCGGCCACACGAGCAGGCCAACGTCGACAGCTACCTGCACGTGGTGGAGCGCAATGCGCGCGGCATCGTCATCTCGGGCACCAAGGCCATCGTGACGGGAGCGCCCTATGTGCATGAACTGCTGGTCATGCCCTGCCGCAACATGGGCAAGGAAGACGCCGACTTCGCCGTCTGCTGCGCCGTGCCGCTGGACGCGCCGGGGCTCACCATCGTCGCCCGCCCCGCCGGGCGCCCCGGGGAAAAGCTCGAGCATGGCGACGCCCTTTTCAGCCGCAAGTACGGGCAGAGCACCGGCGTATGCATGTTCGACAAGGTCTTCGTGCCATGGGAGCGCGTGTTCTACGCCGGGGAATGGGAGCATTCCGGCCACCTGACCTACAGCTACGCCACGCACCACCGCCACAGCTGCATCGGCGCGCGCGCGGGCTTCGGCGACCTGCTGATCGGCGCCGGCGCGCTGATGTGCGAGGCCAACGGCTTCGACCCGGGCAAGGAAAGCCACCTGCGCGAGCAGATGGTCGAGCTCATCACCATCACCGAAAGCTTCTTTGCCTGCGGCGTGGCGGCCAGCGTCTATGGCAAGGCCGACGAGCACTGCGAGGTCTTCATGCCAGACCCGGTGTTCAGCAACATCGGCAAGCTGCTGCTGGCCACGAAGATCTACGACATGCACCGCATCGCGCACTACGTGAGCGGCGGGCTCATCGTCACCCTGCCCGGCCCCGACGAAGACCACAACCCCGAGACCGCCGCCCGCCTGTCGGACGTGCTGCGCGCCAACCCGGCCATTCCCTACGAGCAGCGCATCGAGACCGCCCGCTTCATCGAGGATCTGACGGCGGGCTACCAGGGCGGCTGGTACAGCGTGATCAGCCTGCACGGCGGCGGTTCGCCGGCCGCGATGAAGCAGGAAATCTGGCGCAACTACCCGCTCGGCTCCAAGGTCGAACTGGTGGAGCGCATCCTCGAGCGCGGCATCGCGGCCGATGGATCGCCCGCCGCCGCCCCGCACGACCCGGCACGCGCCATCACCCGCAACCGCCAGCCCGGCAAATGCTGCGACACCGGCTGCACCACGCCAGGGCAACCGGTGATGGTCGACCTGCCGGCGTCCCGCCGCGCCTAAACTGCGGCGCATGAAGCTGCCGTCAACACGCCTTTGCCTCGTAGCCCTGGGAATCGGAGCGGCCCTGCTGGTCGCGGCCTGCGGCGGAATACGCAAGGCCACCGTGCCGATGGCGACCACGCTCGAGAAGAGCAATTGCGCGCGCAACGTCGACACGCTGCTGGTCATGCTGCCCGGCGCCTATTCCACCCCCGACGAATTCACGCGCGAAGGCTTCGTCAGTGCCGTGCGAGACGCCCGGCTCGCCGCGGACGTGATGCTGGTCGACGCGCACCTGGGCTACTACAACAACAGGAGCATCCTCGATCGCCTGAGCGCCGACGTGATGGCGCCGGCACGCCAGCATGGCTACCGCCATATCTGGATCGTCGGCATCTCGGTCGGCGGATTCGGCGGGCTGCTCTATGCGCAGACGCATCCCGGCGAACTCTCCGGCGTGGTGACGCTCGCGCCCTACCTCGGCGAGCGCGCGCAGAGCACCGACATCGCCAACGCCGGCGGGCTTGCGCAATGGCACGGCCCGCTGGCGGATCCGGGCGAAGGCATTCCCCGCGCGCCGAACGAAACCCAGCTATGGCAATGGTTGCGCGGCTACGTCGGTTTCACGCAGACAGCGGCACCGCGCCCGCCGCTCTACCTGGGCTACGGCGTGGACGACCGCTTCGCTTTCAGCCACCGGCTGCTGGCGGCGGCGCTGCCCGCGGAACGCGTCTTCACCACCGAAGGCGGCCACGACTGGCCGGAGTGGAAGCGCCTGTGGCAACGCATGCTGCCGACGCTGCCGCTGCCGGGCTGCCCCGGTTGACGGCGGCAGCGCCGGCTCCGAGCACTAGCCTGCAACTTCGCAGACTTTGCCAACGGATGACATCAGCTTGGCAGCAAATGGCGAGTGAATCCAGCATCCGGTGTTGTCCAACCCGTCTGCGTAGGTCCATTTTGTGACAACCACTTATGGACCATAAACGTTCACCGTTACATTTTTTCTTTGGCCGAATTGAAAAAATCCATGTAAATCAATGGTTTACGGTGGCAATCGCTAATTCTGTTTAAATTGACATAACCGCGCGTCATCAATATCCTACGCGCCATGCGTTTTTTCGTCCTACCCGTGTCCCTCCTGCTTGCCGTCGCTGCCCACGCAGCCCCTCAACAGGACCGATCTGACGACGAGATGGCCCGCATGCTTGCAGACAAAGGCCTGATCGGCCAGCTGCAGCAGGTGCGTCAAACAGTCTCCGAACGAACCTCCGACCTCGTGGTCACTGCCATCGGCTTCCTCGGCGTGCCTTATCGCCGCGGCGGCAACACGGCGGAAGCAGGCTTCGATTGCAGCGGCTTCGTTCGTGCCATGTACAACCAGACGGTGGGCCACATGCTCCCCCGTCGCGCCGAAGAGCAGGCAGCCGCCACCGAGAAGATCGACCGCGAGCAGCTCAAGCCCGGCGACCTCGTGTTCTTCAACACCATGCGCCGCGCCTTCAGCCATGTCGGCATCTATGTCGGCGAAGGCAAGTTCATCCACTCGCCGCGTTCCGGCGCCCAGGTTCGCGTGGAAGACATGAACGGCAGCTACTGGCAGCGCCGCTTCGACGGTGCCCGCCGCGTGCTGGCCGGCCCCACGGACGAAGTGAAGGCGGCAGCCGTCGCACACACCGGCAACTGAGCCCCTTCTTCCTCCCTGGAAGTCCAGGACGAAAAAAATCCCGCCGCAGCGGGATTTTTTTATGGGCGCTCGACAGGCGCCCCCTTCCAGCCGGAAATCAGCTCTTGCGGGCCGGCGGCAGGTCCGTGCAGGTGCCGTGCGCCACTTCCGCCGCCATGCCGATGCTTTCGCCCAGCGTCGGGTGCGGGTGGATGGTCTTGCCGATGTCGATTTCGTCGGCACCCATCTCGATGGCGAGTGCAATCTCGCCGAGCATGTCGCCCGCGTGCGTGCCGACGATGCCGCCGCCCAGGATGCGGTGCGTCTCGGCGTCGAACAGCAGCTTGGTGAAGCCCTCGTCGCGGCCGTTGGCGATGGCGCGGCCCGATGCCGACCACGGGAAGTGCCCCTTCTTGACCTTGATGCCCTCGGCCTTGGCCTGGTCCTCGGTCAGGCCGACCCACGCCACCTCGGGGTCGGTGTAGGCCACGCTCGGGATCACCCGGGCGTTGAAGGCGGCGATGGACAGTTCCTTGTCGCCCTTCTGCTCGCCTGCGATCACTTCGGCCGCCACGTGTGCCTCGTGCACCGCCTTGTGCGCCAGCATGGGCTGGCCCACGATGTCGCCGATGGCGAAGATGTGCGGCACGTTGGTGCGCATCTGGATGTCGACCGGAATGAAGCCGCGGTCGCTCACCGTGACGCCGGCCTTTTCGGCGCCGATCTTCTTGCCGTTGGGGCTGCGGCCCACGGCCTGCAGCACCAGGTCGTACACCTGCGGCTCCTTCGGCGCGTTCTCGCCCTCGAAGCTGACCTTGATGCCTTCCTTCGTGGCCTCGGCGCCGACCGTCTTCGTCTTCAGCATGATGTTGTCGAAGCGCGGCGCATTCATCTTCTGCCAGACCTTGACCAGGTCGCGGTCGGCGCCCTGCATCAGGCCGTCGAGCATTTCGACCACGTCCAGGCGTGCGCCCAGCGTCGAATACACCGTGCCCATCTCCAGGCCGATGATGCCGCCGCCCAGGATCAGCATGCGCTTGGGGTCCGTGCCCATCTCGAGCGCGCCGGTCGAGTCGACCACGCGCGGGTCCTTCGGCATGAAGGGCAGGCTCACGGCCTGCGAGCCGGCCGCGATGATGGCGTTGCGGAACTTGACGGTCTGCTTGCTGCCCGTGGTGTCCCAGCTGGTGCCCGAGGTTTCGTCGACCTCCAGGTGGTACGGGTCGATGAAATTGCCGACGCCGCGCAGCACCGTCACCTTGCGCATCTTGGCCATGGCCGTGAGGCCGCTGGTGAGCTTGCCCACCACCTTGTTCTTGTGGCCCAGCAGCTTGGCGCGGTCGACCGTGGGAGCGGCAAAGCTCACGCCCAGGTCCGCGAAGTGCTTGACCTCGTCCATGACCGACGCCACGTGCAGCAGCGCCTTCGACGGGATGCAGCCGACGTTCAGGCACACGCCGCCGAGGGTGGCGTACCGCTCGATCAGCACGACCTTCAGGCCGAGGTCGGCCGCGCGGAAGGCTGCCGAATAGCCGCCGGGGCCGGCGCCGAGCACGACCACGTCGCATTCGACATCGACCTTGCCGCCGTAGCTCGACACGGCCACGGCCGCCGAGGCGGGGGCCGGCGCCGGTGCGGCCTTGGGCGCGGAGGCTGCACTGGGTGCGGCGGCGGCAGCGGGAGCCGGTGCTGCAGCAGCGGGGGCGGCCGCGGCGGAGCCGTCGACTTCCAGCGTCAGCACGACAGAGCCTTCCTTGACCTTGTCGCCCACCTTCACGGCCAGCGCCTTCACCACGCCGGCGGCGGACGA
This sequence comes from Variovorax sp. MPBD4-3, assembly GCF_058809745.1. Taxonomy (NCBI): domain Bacteria; kingdom Pseudomonadati; phylum Pseudomonadota; class Betaproteobacteria; order Burkholderiales; family Comamonadaceae; genus Variovorax; species Variovorax sp. MPBD4-3. The sequence goes on along the minus strand of NZ_JBXASW010000004.1, from coordinate 144,175 downwards.
CGGGATCTCCATCGAGGCCTTGTCCGATTCGACCGTGATCAGCGACTGCTCGGCCTTGACCGTGTCTCCGACATTGACCAGCACCTCGATCACCGCGACTTCGTCGAAGTCGCCGATGTCGGGCACCTTGATTTGTTGTTCGCTCATTTGGACACTTTCAGTTTGAGTGTGAGAACGTCGACCGGTGGGGCCGAATTGCGATCGAATTCGCAGGCGGCGGCAATGCCCGCCTCCGCCACGTCGCGCGAGGTGCGCGACTTGATGTCATAGGCCGCGTGCATGGCGCCGAGCGCAAAGCTGCGTCCCGAGCCGATGGCCCAGAACTCCTTGAACTCGAACACCTCGCGGTAGCTGTAGATGCCGTAGATGCCGCTCGGGTTGGCCATCAGCATAGTGAACTGGCTCGACTCGTAGGGCTCGTGGTCGTCTTCCTTGGTCTGCATGAAGAACGAGTCCTTCAGCACCGGATGCAGCATCGTGAAGGTGCGGAAGATCTCGTGCTTGCTGCCGAACAGCAGCTTCTCGCGCGGTTGCACGGCCAGCGCATGCTGCAGCACCAGGAAGTGCGCGGCCGCGCCGGCCATCGCGAACAGGCTGGTGCCCGCCGCGTCCTCGACGGTGAAGATCTTCTGGTTGGCCTCGGCGCGGTGCGACAGCCGCGTGTCGCCGAAGGTCACCAGAGAATCGGCTGCCATCGTGACCTGGCCACCCTTGCGGACGGCCACAACCGTGGTCATAGCAGGATACGGCGATAGTCCGCGAGCACCTGGCCCAGGTAGGCGTTGAAACGCGCAGCCAGGGCGCCGTCGATCACGCGGTGGTCATAGGACAGCGACATCGGCAGCGTCAGGCGCGGCACGAACTGCTTGCCGTCCCACACCGGCTTCATCGCGCTCTTCGACAGGCCGAGGATGGCCACTTCCGGAGCGTTGATGATGGGCGTGAAGTGCGTGCCGCCGATGCCGCCGAGCGAGCTGATCGAGAAGCAGCCGCCCTGCATGTCGGCCGAGCCGAGCTTGCCGTCGCGCGCCTTCTTGGCCAGTTCGCCCATCTCGGCGCTGATCTGCAGGATGCCCTTCTTGTCGGCATCCTTCAGCACCGGCACCACCAGGCCGTTGGGCGTGTCCGCCGCGAAGCCGATGTTGTAGTACTGCTTGTAGACGAGCTGGTCGCCATCCAGGCTGGTATTGAACTCGGGGAATTTCTTCAGCGCCGCGACCACCGCCTTGATGACGAAGGCCAGCATCGTGACCTTGACGCCGGACTTCTCGTTCTCCTTGTTGGTGGAGACGCGGAAGGCCTCGAGCTCGGTGATGTCTGCTTCGTCGTTGTTGGTGACGTGCGGGATCATCACCCAGTTGCGGTGCAGGTTGGCGCCGCTGAGCTTCTTGATGCGCGAGAGGTCCTTGCGCTCGACCGTGCCGAACTTGGTGAAGTCGACCTTCGGCCATGGAATGAGGCCCAGGGCCGCGCCGTCGCCGCCGCCACCAGCCGGCGCCTTGGCCGCGGAAGCCTTGGTGCTGACCTGGCCGCTCATCACGGCCTTGGTGAAGCTCTGAATATCTTCCTGCGTGATGCGGCCCTTGAGGCCGGAACCCTTGACCTCTTCGAGCGGCACGCCGAGTTCGCGGGCGAACTTGCGCACCGACGGGGACGCATGCGGCAGCTTGCCGGTGGGCGCGACGGTCGGGTCGTGCGGTGCGGCGGCAGCGGCCGGGCTCGCGGCGGGCGCCGGGGCTGCGGCGGCTGGCGCGGGCGCGGGCGCGGGTGCGCTGGCGGTCGCCGCAGCAGGCGCGGCAGCAGCGGCCTGCGCGGGCGCCGGGGCCGCGGCAGCCGTGCCTTCGAGCACGGCGATCAGGTCGCCGATGTTGACGGTGTCGCCGACCTTGACCTTGAGTTCCTTGAGCACGCCGGCCGCCGACGACGGAATCTCCATCGAAGCCTTGTCCGACTCCACCGTGATGAGCGACTGCTCGGCCTTGACCGTGTCGCCGACCTTCACGAGCAGCTCGATGACGGCCACGTCCTTGAAATCGCCGATGTCGGGCACCTTGACCTCGACCGGACCCGACGCCGCTGCAGGCGCGGCGGCAGGTGCCGGCGCAGCCGCAGCGGGCGCCGGCGCGGGCGCGGGCGCAGCGGCGGCAGGAGCCGCAGCCGGAGCCGGTGCAGCGGCACCCGCTCCCTCGGCCTCCAGCACGAGCACCACCGAGCCCTCCTTCACCTTGCTGCCGACCTCGACCTTCAGCTCCTTGACCACACCGGCCGTGGACGACGGGATTTCCATCGACGCCTTGTCCGATTCCACCGTGATGAGCGACTGCTCGGCCTTGACCGTGTCGCCCACCTTCACAAGCACCTCGATCACCGCGACTTCATCGAAATCGCCGATGTCCGGCACCTTGACTTCCACTGCTGCCATATCGTTTGTCTCCCGCCGTGAGGCGCCGTTTCGTTCGTTGATTGTTGAGGGTCAGGCGTAAAGCGGGTTGACCTTGTCGACATTGATGCCGTACTTCTTGATCGCTTCCACCACCTTGGCCACGGGCACGGTGCCGTCTTCGCTCAGCGCCTTGAGCGCAGCCACCACGATGTAGTGGCGGTTGATCTCGAAGTGCTCGCGCAGCTTGTTGCGGAAGTCGCTGCGGCCGAAGCCGTCGGTGCCGAGCACCTTGTAGGTGCGGCCCTTCGGGATGAAGGGACGGATCTGCTCGGCATAGGCCTTCATGTAGTCGGTCGATGCGACCACCGGGCCTGCAGTGGGCGCGAGCTGCTCGGCCACGAAGGGCACGCGCGGCGTCTGGTCGGGGTGCAGCAGGTTCCAGCGGTCGGCGTCCTGGCCGTCGCGGGTCAGCTCGTTGAAGCTCGGGCAGCTCCAAACGGAAGCCGACACGCCCCAATCTTTCTCGAGCAGCTCTTGCGCGGCGAAGCTCTCGCGCAGGATGGTGCCGCTGCCCAGCAGTTGCACCGTGGGTGCTTCCTTGCCCTTGGACGCCTTGATCGCGGGGCCCTGCTTCGACAGGTACATGCCCTTGATGATCTGCTCTTCGGTACCGGGCTGCAGGCCGGGCATCGCGTAGTTCTCGTTGAGCAGCGTCAGGTAGTAGTAGACGTTGTCCTGCTTCTCGACCATGCGCTTGAGGCCGTGGTGCAGGATCACGCCGACTTCATGCGCGAAGGTCGGGTCGTAGCTCACGCAGTTCGGGATGGTGTTGGCCAGGATGTGGCTGTGGCCGTCTTCGTGCTGCAGGCCTTCGCCGTTCAGCGTGGTGCGCCCCGAGGTGCCGCCCAGCAGGAAGCCGCGGGCCTGCATGTCGCCGGCCGCCCAGGCCAGGTCGCCGATGCGCTGGAAGCCGAACATCGAGTAGTACACATAGAACGGCACCATGATGCGGTTGTTCGTGCTGTACGACGTGGCCGCCGCGATCCAGCTCGACATGCCGCCGGCTTCGTTGATGCCTTCCTGCAGGATCTGGCCGGCCTTGTCTTCCTTGTAGTACATGACCTGGTCCTTGTCGACCGGGGTGTACTGCTGACCGTGCGGGTTGTAGATGCCGATCTGGCGGAACAGGCCTTCCATGCCGAAGGTGCGGGCTTCGTCCACCAGGATGGGCACGACGCGCGGGCCAAGCGCCTTGTCGCGCAGCAGCTGCGTGAGGAAGCGCACGTAGGCTTGCGTGGTCGAGATCTCGCGGCCCTCGGCCGTGGGCTCCATCACCGCCTTGAAGGTGTCGAGCGAGGGGACCGTGAAGCTCTCGTCGGCCTTGACGCGGCGGTGCGGCAGGTAGCCGCCGAGGGCTTTGCGGCGCTCGTGCAGGTAGCGCATTTCCGGCGTGTCGTCGGCCGGCTTGTAGAACGGCAGCTCGGCGATCTGGCTGTCGGGAATCGGGATGTTGAAGCGGTCGCGGAAGGCCTTGATGTCTTCGTCGCCGAGCTTCTTGGTCTGGTGGACCGTGTTCTTGCCTTCGCCGATCTTGCCCATGCCGAAGCCCTTGACGGTCTTGACGAGCAGCACGGTGGGCTGGCCCTTGTGGTTCTGGGCGGCGTGGAAGGCGGCGTACACCTTCTGCGAGTCGTGGCCGCCGCGCTGCAGGTTCCAGACCTCGTCGTCGGTCATGTGCTCGACCATCTTCAGCGTGCGCGGATCGCGGCCGAAGAAGTTCTTGCGCACGTAGGCGCCGTCGTTGGCCTTGAACGACTGGTAGTCGCCGTCGTTGCACTCCATCATGATCTTGCGCAGCGCGCCGTCATGGTCCTTCTCGAGCAGGGCGTCCCAGCCCTTGCCCCAGATGAGCTTCACGACGTTCCAGTTGGCGCCGCGGAACTCGCCCTCGAGCTCCTGGATGATCTTGCCGTTGCCGCGCACCGGGCCGTCCAGGCGCTGCAGGTTGCAGTTGATGACGAAGATCAGGTTGTCGAGGTTCTCGCGCGCCGCCAGGCCGATGGCGCCCAGCGATTCGACCTCGTCCATTTCACCGTCGCCGCAGAACACCCAGACCTTGCGGTTTTCGGTGTTGGCGATGCCGCGTGCATGCAGGTACTTGAGGAATCGCGCCTGGTAGATCGCCATCAGCGGGCCCAGGCCCATCGAGACGGTGGGGAACTGCCAGAACTCCGGCATCAGCTTGGGGTGCGGGTAGCTCGACAGGCCCTTGCCGTCGACTTCCTGGCGGAAGTTGAGCAGTTGCTCTTCGGAGAGGCGGCCTTCGAGGTAGGCGCGGGCATAGATGCCAGGCGAAACGTGGCCCTGGATGTAGAGCAGGTCGCCGCCGTGGTTTTCGCTCTCGGCGTGCCAGAAGTGGTTGAAGCCGGCGCCGAACATGCTTGCCAGCGAGGCGAAGGAGCCGATGTGGCCGCCCAGGTCACCGCCTTCGGCCGGATGGTGGCGGTTGGCCTTGACCACCATGGCCATCGCGTTCCAGCGCATGTAGGCGCGCAGGCGCTGTTCGATTTCGAGGTTGCCGGGGCTGCGAGCCTCCTGCGAAGGCTCGATGGTGTTGACGTAGCCCGTGTTGGCCGAGAACGGCATGTCGACCGTGTTCTGGCGGGCATGTTCGAGCAGTTGCTCGAGAAGGAAGTGGGCCCGCTCGGGACCCTCGCTCTGGATGACGGAGGACAGTGCATCCATCCATTCGCGGGTCTCCTGGGCGTCCGCGTCATTCGCGGCCGAGCCGAACAGGTTCTCGGGATTTGCCGACATGCTTGTCTCTCCTTTTAGGGCTGTGGCGGTAATTTAGTGCGCTATGCGCTCAGCGCGGCGGAGTTTCTCATAGAAATATCTGAATTTCAAATAGTGCTTGATGATTTCTTAATGTGATATTTGGATGACATTGAGCCTTTTGACGCCGACCATGCAGGAGCCCATGGCACCGCGGCATTCCAGTCGCTGCCGAGGGGGCCATCACCTAAACTCAGGGCATGCCTCTTTCTTCCCCGCTGGCGGTTGCCCGCAGTGCCGTGAACGCCTCGCCCCTGTCCTGGTGGCGCAGGTGGTGGCGCAAGCAGACGCCGGTGCTGCAGGACGCGGTCGCGATGCTCGCGCCGATGGCCGCCGTGCTGCTCTTTCTCGCGGCCATCGTGTCGGCCTTCTGGTATCTGCGCACCGAGGAGGTCGAGCGCGAGCAGGAGTCGGTCCGCCGCGACGTCGAATACGCCCAGCAGCGCATGCGCCTGAGGCTGCTCGAGCGGCAGGAGCAACTGATGCGCATCGCGCGCGATGCCTCCAACCGAGAGATCGACCCGATCGAATTCACCAGCCGCGCCGAGTCGCTGGTGAGCCAGTTCCCCGAGCTGCAGACCATCACCTGGATCGACGACCGCCGCCGCTTCAAGGCCGGCTACGCCGCGCCCAGCGTCCACCCCGCGCAGCAGCACCTGATCGGCGACGTGCTGCGCCCCGGCGACATCGAAAGCAACTACGCGCTGGCACGCGAGCTGCGCCAGCCGGTGTATTCGCAGCCCGTGGCCGGCGGCGATCCCCCGGCGATGCTGCAACTGCACATTCCCCTGTTCGACCAGGGCCTGTTCGCGGGCGTGGTGCTCGGCGAGTTCTCGGTCGACGGCCTGCTGCGCTACGGCATGCCGTCCGAGGTGCAGGCGCGCTACGCGGTGTCGCTGCTCGACGCCAAGGGCCGCGTGATCGCAGGCAACACCACCAACCTGAAGGAAAGCGGCACCCGCCTGCTGCCCTGGACCGAGCGCACCAACGAATATGAAGTGCCGGTGTCGCCGGTCGGCAATGCCCTGGTGCTGCGGGCGCAGGCCTACCGCACCTCGCAGGGCGTGGTCGGCAACGGGCTGTTCTGGCTGGTCTGCGCGCTCAGCGTGCTCACGAGCTGGATGCTGATCGGCACCTGGCGCCACACGCGCCGACGGCTGCAGGCACAGCAGCGGCTGGTGGCTGAAACCAACTTCCGCCGGGCCATGGAGAACTCCATGCTCACCGGCATGCGGGTGCTCGACCTGCAGGGCCGCATCACCTACGTGAACGCCGCGTTCTGCGCAATGACCGGCTGGAGCGAGGAAGAACTGGTCGGCCAGTCGCCGCCCTTCCCCTACTGGCTCGAGTCCGACCGCGAGGTGATGAACGAGCGGCTCGAAGAAGAACTGCATGGCCGCGCCCTGCCCGGCGGCTTCCAGGTGCGGGTGAAGCGCAAGAACGGCAGCGTGTTCAACGCCCGCCTCTACGTGTCGCCGCTGATCGACGCCCGCGGCCACCAGACCGGCTGGATGACGTCGATGACCGACATCACCGAGCCCACGCGCATCCGCGAACAGCTCTCCGCCTCCTACGAGCGCTTCACCACGGTGCTGGAGGCACTGGACGCGGCCGTGTCGGTGGCGCCCATCGGCTCCGAGGAACTGCTGTTCGCCAACAAGCTGTACCGCCTCTGGTTCGGCTCGGACACCGTGGGCCACCTCGGCATGGTCGCGCAGGCCGGCGTGCCTGCGTCGAACGCGCACGACGAGGGCCTGGACGACGTCGACCCCTACGCCGGCCTGCCGATCGACACGCTCACCGCCGCGCAGACCGCCAACAACGAGATCTTCGTGCCGCACCTGGGCAAGTGGCTCGAAGTGCGCTCGCGCTACCTGACCTGGGTGGACGGGCGCCTCGCCCAGCTCGTGATCGCCACCGACATCACGCCCCGCCGCGACGCCGAGGAGCAGGCCGCCGCGCAGGCCGACAAGGCCCAGGCCGCCAGCCGCCTCATCACGATGGGCGAAATGGCGTCGAGCGTGGCGCACGAGCTCAACCAGCCGCTGACCGCCATCACCAACTACTGCAACGGGATGATGTCGCGCATCAAGGGGCAGACGATCGACACCGAGGCGCTGCTCGCCGCGCTCGAGAAAACCTCGAAGCAGGCCCAGCGCGCGGGCCAGATCATCCAGCGCATCCGCTCCTTCGTGAAGCGCAGCGAACCCAACCGCACGCCGGCCGACGTGGCCACCATGGTGAGCGAAGCGGTCGAGCTCGCCGGCATCGAGCTGCGCCGGCGCAACGTGCGACTGAACCACTACGTGGCGGCACGGCTGCCGGTGGTGCGCGTCGACCCGATCCTCATCGAGCAGGTGATGGTCAACCTGCTGAAGAACGCGGCCGAATCCATCGACATCGCCGACCGCCCGCTGGCACGCCGCAGCGTCGAGCTGCGGGTGCTGCCCAAGGTGATCGAGGGCCACAACGCCATCGAATTCTCGGTGCAGGACACCGGCAAGGGCCTGGCCCCGGAAGTGATGGACCGGCTCTACGAGGCTTTCTTCTCGACCAAGCCCGAAGGCATGGGCATCGGGCTCAATTTGTGCCGCACCATCGTCGAGTCGCACCGCGGCCGGATGCAGGCGGAGAACATCTACAATGGTCCGGATGTGATCGGATGCCGTTTTTCCTTCTGGATTCCGGTGTTGGACGCTATCAGTTCCGTAGCTAGCGACGAGGCAAAGGTACCTGCATGAGTTTGATTCCGAAGAAGGGCACGGTCTATGTCGTCGACGACGACGAAGCCGTACGCGATTCGCTGCAATGGCTGCTCGAAGGCAAGGACTACAGAGTCCGCTGTTTCGATTCCGCCGAATCCTTTCTCTCCCGATACGACCCGCGCGAAGTCGCCTGTTTGATCGTCGACATCCGCATGGCCGGCATGACCGGCCTCGAACTGCAGGATCGGCTGATCGAAAGGCGCTCCCCGCTGCCGATCGTGGTCATCACCGGCCACGGCGACGTGCCGATGGCCGTCGACAGCATGAAGAAGGGCGCCATGGATTTCATCCAGAAGCCTTTCAACGACGAGGAACTCGTCACGCTGGTCGAGCGCATGCTCGAACATGCGCGCGGCGCCTTCACCCAGCACCAGCAATCGGCCAGCCGCGACGCGCTGCTGTCCAAGCTCACCGGCCGCGAGGCACAGGTGCTCGAACGCATCGTCGCAGGCCGCCTGAACAAGCAGATCGCCGACGACCTGGGTATCAGCATCAAGACGGTCGAGGCGCACCGCGCCAACATCATGGAAAAGCTCAACGCCAACACCGTGGCCGACCTGCTGAAGATCGCGCTCGGACAGGCGGCCCCCGCGGCCAAGGCCTAGAAGCTATCCCTGCGATAGCGATGAATGACCCCCACGCCTGCGCAAGCGGGCGTTTTTACTTGGAAGATCGAAACCGATGACCGCCCAACTGATCGACGGCAACGCCCTCGCCAAAACCATTCGCGCCGAAGTTGCCGGCCGCACCGCCGCACTCAAGGCCAAAGGCGTGGACCCGGCCCTTTCCATCATCCTCGTGGGCGAAGACCCGGCCAGCCAGGTCTACACCAGGCACAAGGTCAACGACAGCGCCCAGACCGGCCTGGAGGCCACGCTCGAGACCTACCCCGCCGACATGAGCGAGGCCGACCTGCTGGCCCGCATCCGCACCCTCAACGACGACCCGAAGGTGCACGGCATCCTGGTCCAGCTGCCGCTGCCCAGGCACATGGACAGCCAGAAGGTCATCGAGACGATCTCGCCCGCCAAGGACGTCGACGGCTTCCACGTTGCCAGCGCCGGCGCGCTGATGACCGGCGCCCCCGGCTTCTGGCCCTGCACGCCGCACGGCTGCATGAAGATGCTCGAATCCATCGGCTACGACCTGCGCGGCAAGCACGCGGTGGTCATCGGCCGCAGCAACATCGTCGGCAAGCCGATGGCCATGATGCTGCTGGCCAAGAGCGCCACCGTGACCATCTGCCACAGCGCCACGCAAGACCTGGGCGCCATCACGCGGCAGGCCGACGTGATCGTCGCGGCGGTGGGCAAGCTCAATCTCCTGACCGCCGACATGGTGAAGCCCGGCGCGGTGGTCATCGACGTGGGCATGAACCGCAAGGAAGACGGCAAGCTCGCCGGCGACGTCGATTTCGACGGCGTCAAGGAAGTCGCAAGCTGGATCACGCCCGTGCCCGGCGGCGTCGGTCCCATGACGCGCGCCATGCTGCTCGCCAACACCCTTGAAGCGGCCGAACGCGCCGCCAAGTAACTCACATGGCCATGACGAACAACCCCCTCCTCGATTTCACCGACCTCCCGCTGTTCGACCGGATCAAGCCGGAGCATGTGTCGCCCGCGGTGGACACCCTCCTGGCCGACGCCGAGACCGCGCTGCAGACCGTGACGGCGCCCGAATTCCCCGCCGACTGGAACGCGATCTCGAAGGTGCTCGACGTGGCGTCCGAACGCTTCAGCCGCGCCTGGGGCGCCATCGGCCACCTGAACGCCGTGGCCGACACCCCTGAACTGCGCGCCGCCTACAACGAAGCCATGCCGCGCGTCACCGCCTTCTGGACCCGCCTGGGCTCCGACGAGCGGCTCTACGCCAAGTACAAGGCCATCGACGTCGCCACGCTCAATGCCGAGCAGCGCCAGGCCCATCGCAATGCCGTGCGCAACTTCGTGCTCGGCGGCGCCGAGCTGCAGGGCGAAGCCAAGAAGCGCTTCGCCGACATCCAGGAACGCCAGGCCGAGCTGAGCCAGAAGTTCAGCGAGAACGCCCTCGACGCGACCGACGCCTTTGCCTACTACGCCTCTCTCGGCGAGCTCGAAGGTGTGCCCGAAGACGTGGTGAGCGCAGCCCGCGCCGCCGCCGAAGCCGACGGCAAGGAAGGCTACAAGCTCACGCTCAAGATGCCGTGCTACCTGCCGGTGATGCAGTTCGCCAAGAGCAGCGCGCTGCGCGAAAAGCTCTACCGCGCCTATGTCACCCGCGCCAGCGAGTTCGGCGACGCCTCGTTCGACAACACCCCGCTGATCACCGAGATCCTCGCGTTGCGCGAGGAAGAAGCCAAGCTGCTGGGCTACAGGAATTTCGGCGAACTGTCGGTCGTGCCGAAGATGGCCGAATCGCCCGAACAGGTCGTCAAGTTCCTGCGTGACCTCGCGGCCAAGGCCAAGCCCTACGGCGAGCGCGACCTGGCCGACCTGCGCGTCTTCGCGGCCGAGCAGCTGAGCATCACCGAGCCGCAGCCCTGGGACTGGACCTATATCGGCGAGAAGCTGAAGGAAGCGCGCTATGCCTTCAGCGAGCAGGAGGTGAAGCAGTATTTCCCGGCGCCGAAGGTCATGGCCGGCCTGTTCAAGATCGTCGAGACACTGTTCGAAGTGTCGATCCGCCGCGACAGCGCGCCTGTGTGGCACCCGAGCGTCGAGTTCTACCGCATCGAGCGTGCCGGGCAGAAGGTCGGCCAGTTCTACCTTGACCCGTCCGCCCGCGCCGCCAAGCGCGGCGGCGCCTGGATGGACGACGTGCGCGCCCGCTGGCTGCGCCCCGACAACGGCGTGCTGCAGACGCCGGTCGCGCAGCTGGTCTGCAACTTCGCCAGCGGCGTCGACGGCAAGCCGCCGCTGCTCACGCACGACGACGTGACCACCCTCTTCCACGAGTTCGGCCACGGCCTGCATCACATGCTCACGCAGGTGAACGAGCGCGACGTCTCGGGCATCAGCGGCGTCGAGTGGGACGCGGTCGAGCTGCCGAGCCAGTTCATGGAAAACTTCTGCTGGGAGTGGGACGTGCTCAAGCACATGACGGCCCACGTCGACACCGGCGAGCCGTTGCCGCGCGCGCTGTTCGACAAGATGACGGCGGCCAAGAACTTCCAGAGCGGCCTGCAGACGCTGCGCCAGATCGAGTTCTCGCTGTTCGACATGCTGCTGCACACCGAGTACCGCGCCGCCGACGCCAAGCCCGGCGACGTGATGGCGCTGCTGGGCAAGGTGCGCACCGAAGTCGCGGTGATGCCGTCGCCGCCGTTCAGCCGCACGCCGAATACTTTCAGCCACATCTTCTCGGGCGGCTACGCGGCCGGCTACTACAGCTACAAGTGGGCCGAGGTGCTGAGCGCCGACGCCTACGCGGCCTTCGAGGAAACCGTGGGTGCCGACGGCGAGCCGAACATCGAGACCGGCCGCAAGTACCGCCAGGCCATCCTGGAGGCGGGCGGCAGCCGCAGCGCGATGGATTCGTTCAAGGCCTTCCGCGGCCGCGAACCCCAGCTTGATGCGCTGCTGCGACATCAGGGCATGGCCGAGGCCCAGCCCGCTTGATGCGGCGCTGAAGCTTGCGATACTCGGGCGATGCATCCGACCCCTTACAAATTCTCACTGCATCGCCTGATCGGCCTGGCCCTCGTGTTCGCGGCCGCCAGTGCCACGGCGCAGAACGTCTACCGCCAGGTGGACAAGAACGGCAAGGTCACTTTTTCGGACCGCGCACCGACTGCCGACACGGGGGCGGCATCGGGGGCGCAAGGCGGCGTCAGCACGCCGCCCAACGCGGGGCTGCCTTACGAGCTGCGGCAAGTGGCACAGCGCTACCCGGTCACGTTGTACAGCGGCGAAGAGTGCGCGCCATGCGGCGCCGCTCGCTCCCTGCTCACGACGCGCGGCATCCCGTTCGACGAGCGCACAGTCAAGAGCAACGCGGAAATCGAGGCGCTGCAGCGCCTGAGCGGCCAGAGTTCGCTGCCGCTGCTGACCATCGGATCGCAGCAGCTGAAGGGTTTCTCCGACGTCGAATGGTCGCAGTACCTCGACGCGGCTGGCTACCCCAAGAGCAACAGCCTTCCCGCCGGCTACCGCAACGGCCCGGCACGGCCGCTGGTCGCACAGCAGGCGGCGCCCGCCGCTCGCCCCCAGGCTCCGGCACCCGCCGCGCAACCGGCTTCGCCACCGCCCGCATCGAGCGAGCCGGGGCCGAGCAACCCGGCAGGCATCAAGTTCTGATTCTGAACCTGGGGCGTTGCCGCCTCAGGCGAAGGTCATCGTCTTCACGCCCGTGGCGGTGCCAAGCAGGCACACGTCGGCCTTCTGATGGGCGAAGACGCCCACGGTCACCACGCCCGGCCACTGGCTCACCTCGGACTCGAAAGCCAGCGGATCGGCGATGCGCAGGCCGGTCACGTCGACGATGTGCTGCCCGTTGTCCGTGACCAGCGGCAGGCCGTCCTTCTCGCGCACCTGGGCGATGCCGCCCATGGCCGCGAACTGGCGCATCACGCGGCGAGCGGCCATCGGAATCACTTCCACCGGCAGCGGGAAGGCGCCCAGCGTTTCCACCAGCTTGGACGCATCGGCGATGCAGATGAACTTGCGCGACTGGGCCGCGACGATCTTTTCGCGCGTGAGTGCCGCGCCGCCACCCTTCACCATGAACCCGCGGTGGTCGATTTCGTCGGCGCCATCGATGTAGACGGCCAGCTCCTCCACCTCGTTGCTGTCGAACACCGGAATACCCAGTGCCCGCAGGCGCTCGGTGGAGGCCACCGAGCTGGAGACGGCGCCCTTGATCTGGTCCTTGATGGTGGCCAGCGCGTCGATGAACTTGTTCACCGTGGAGCCGGTGCCGACGCCGACGATCTCGCCCTTGACCACGTAGGCCAGCGCGGCGTGGCCGACCAGGGCCTTGAGTTCGTCCTGGGACAGGGTGCCGGAAACAGGGGTTGGGGAGGCGGGTGCGGTCATCGCGGAGAATCCTTGGCTCATTGAAGTCGAGAATTATCCGATGCCCCTGCTGCTGCCCTCTTCGCTCTACGGCCTGGCCCGCCCTTTCCTGTTCGGCTTCGACCCCGAGCACGCCCATGAACTGACCCTCGACGGACTCGCGCGCACCCAGAACACGCCCCTGGCCTGCGCCTATTCGGCACCGCGTGTCAGTGATCCCATCCAGCTTGCGGGGTTGAGCTTTCCGAACCGCGTGGGCCTGGCCGCCGGGCTCGACAAGAACGCGCGCTGCATCGATGCCTTCGCGGCCATGGGCTTCGGATTTGTCGAAGTGGGCACGGTCACGCCGAAGGGCCAGCCGGGCAACCCCAAGCCCCGCATGTTCCGCCTGCCGCAGCGCGACGCGCTGATCAACCGGCTGGGTTTCAACAACGAAGGGCTGGAGGCATTCCTTGCGAACGTGCAGAAGGCGCGTTTCCGCAAGGCGGGCGGCGCGGCCAGGCCGCCGATGCTGCTCGGCCTGAACATCGGCAAGAACGCCGCCACGCCGATCGAGCGCGCGGTGGACGACTACCTCGCCTGCCTCGACGGCGTGTACCCGCATGCCGACTACGTGACGATCAACATCTCCAGCCCCAATACCGCGAACCTGCGCTCGCTGCAGAGCGACGAGGCGCTCGACGCCCTGCTCGGCGCCGTGGCCGAGCGGCGCGAGACGCTGGCCACGCGCCATGCCAAGCGCGCGCCGCTGTTCGTGAAGATCGCTCCGGACCTCGACGAAACCCAGGTCGCGGTCATTGCCGCCACCCTGAAGCGCCACGGCATGGACGGCGTGATCGCCACCAACACCACGCTGGCACGCGACGCGGTGAAGGGCCTGCCGCATGCGGAGGAAGCGGGCGGACTTTCAGGCGCACCGGTGCGGGAAGCCAGCAACCGCGTGATCGCGCAACTGCGCGCGGCGCTGGGCGCGGGTTTTCCGATCATCGGGGTGGGCGGCATCCTGAGCGGGGCCGATGCCAAGGCCAAGATCGCCGCCGGTGCCGACGTGGTGCAGATCTACACCGGGTTGATCTATCGCGGCCCCGGACTGGTCCGCGAAGCGGCCCAGGCGCTGCTGCGGGATCGCAGCAAGGCCTGAGTCTTTTTCGGCTCTCTTCAGCGCATGCGCCAGAGCACTGGCGCAATGAACGCGGCCCAGCGCAGCAGACGCCGCGGCCGGATCACCACCACGGCCGCGGCAGCGGCGACGCCGGCGGCCACAGGGTGCGCCCGCGCAATGCGCAATGCAGCAGCGGCAGCGGACTCGTCGGGCGGAGGCGCCTGCTCCGCCTTGGCCGCGTCGTCGTGAGCGAACTGCGGCTCGCGTCCGCCCTGCAGCGTTGCGATGCGCTGGCGCTGGCGGTCCATGCGCGCCAGCAGTTCCTCGCGCGTGGCGGGCCTCGGGGGACGGGGTTCGTCGTCGGGCTGGTCCGGGTCCTTGCCGAGGCCGAAACGGTCCTGAACCCATGCCCAGTCGCGCTCGAACTCCTGGCGCGCCGGCGCGAAGCCGTTGGACGCATTGCGCAGGGTCTGCAGCAGGCCGATGGCGGCCACCAGCCACAGCACGATCCACACGCCCGCCACCGACCACGCGGCCGTGATGCGGTACGGCGTCTCCCAGAAATGAACCACCACCGCCACGGACACCAGCGCCACGGTGACGGTGGTCAGCCCCAGCACGGCCAGCCCGAACACGAGCATCAGCTTCAGGCGCTGCTTCTCGTCATCCCAGGCCATGCGCAGCAGTTGCACCCGGTCTTCGGCCGCCAGGGCGCCTTCGGCGGCGGCGATACGCAGCCGGCGGACGCGGGCGTCCAGGCCGAACAGGGAAAGCAGCCTCATGGGCTACCTCCTGTCATGCCCGGGTGAACGGTGCTGCGGTGCGGCTGCCGGTCAGCGGCGGCCAAGCAGCAGGCCCACCAGCACGCCGACGGCCAGTGCGGCACCGGCGATCTGCCATGGTTCGTCGTGAGCGTAGGCGTTGGCGGAAGTGGCTGCCTCGCGGGCCTTCTTGGCGGCGAGCTTGCTTTTCTCGGATGCGAGCTCGCGCGCAATGGCAAGCTTGGTGTCGATGCGCTGGCGCAGCGCCTTGATGTGGGGAACCGAATCCAGGTCCTTGCTCGCCAGCACGCCGCGCACGTCGCTCGCGATGTCTTCGGCTGCTGCTTCAAGATTTTGGGATGCACTCATTGGAATCTTTCCTCCGTGATGACACCGGCACCGCGCCGGCGGCTTCACGCCAGCAAATGGCGTACTGTCATGTTACAGGCACAAAAGACCCTCATGCGCGACAGATGTGCGTACATGTGCCCTTCGCTCCTCGCTCAGCCTTCCATACCGGCCAGCAGGCGGGCGACGTGCGCCCCGATCGCCAGGCTGCTCGTGAGCCCCGGCGACTCGATGCCTAACAGATTGACCAGCCCCGCCACGCCGTGCGACGCCGGTCCGTCGATCATGAAGTCCGCGGCGGGCTCGCCGGGCCCCGAGATCTTGGGCCGCATGCCGGCATAGCCGGGAATCAGCGCGCCGTCGGGCAACGCGGGCCAGTACTTGCGCACCTCGGCATAGAAGCCGTCGCCGCGCGCGGGGTCCACCACGAGGTCGTCGGCCGAGGAAACCCACTGCACGTCGGGGCCGAACTTGGCCTGGCCGCCGAGGTCGATCGTCAGGTGCACGCCCAGGCCGCCCGGCTCGGGAACCGGATAGACGAGCCGTCCGAAAGGCGCCCGACCCGACAGGGTGAAGTAGTTGCCCTTGGCGAAATGCTCTCTAGGCACGGCCGCAGCAGGCAAACCCTCGAAGCGGCGGGCCAGCGCCGGCGCGCCGAGCCCCGCGGCGTTGACCACCGTTCGGCAACGCAACGCCGTACCGTCCTGCGCGATCAGCACGATGCCGTCGGCACCGCATTCGGCGCGCGATACAGGCGATTTCAGCGCGAGCATGCCGCCTGCGTTCTCGAGGTCGCCGAGCAGGCTCAGCATCAGCGCATGGCTGTCGACGATGCCGGTGCTGGGCGAATGCAGCGCCGCAACGCACTGCAACTGCGGCTCCAGGGCTTTGGCCTGCTGTTCAGAGAGCAGTTCCAGGTCGTCGACGCCGTTGGCCGCCGCCTTGGCCCGGATCGCATCGAGCTGCCCCGCCTGCTCGGGCGACGTGGCAACGATCAGCTTGCCGCAGCGCCGATGCGGCACGCCGCGCGCCTCGGCGTAGGCGTAGAGCAGTTGCTTGCCTTCCACGCAAAGCCGCGCCTTCAGTGAACCCTGCGGGTAATAGATGCCCGCATGGATCACCTCGCTGTTGCGCGAACTGGTGCCGGTGCCAATGGCGCCTTCGGATTCGAGCACCAACACCTCCCGGCCTTCGAGGGCCAACGCACGCGCCACGGCCAGGCCCACCACTCCACCGCCAATGACGGCGCAATCGATTTCTTCCATCGTGCGAGCTTATCGCGGCCCGCACGGCAGGTGCGCAGGCTCAATTCACTGAGGTGGGGGTACCGGGTCCGTGGGTTCGTCTGGTGGCGTGCTCGGGCCCTCGTCGGGCTCCACGGGCAGGTCCGGCGTGACGGGGGTCGGAAGATCTGGATGAGTGGCCATGGTCTTGCTCCTTTTCCGACATTTCCATGCCGGCGCCGGCAAAGGCGCGCCATCATGCGGCTGCACTTGCCGTCGGTGCGAACCGACAGCAGCGCTCGTCGCTTCAGGCAGGTCGTGCGAATGGCAGATCCGCGCGGGAGCCACGGGGTCGGTGCAGTGCGGCGGGCAGAGGCTCTATTTCGCATGCGACAGCTGCGCCGATCTGTTCGGCGCGAAGCCGTAAAAAACAAACTGGCGCGCAAAACAAAAAAGCGACCTGGAAATCCAGGTCGCTTTTTGATGATGGTGGGCGGTGGAGGCTTCGAACCTCCGACCCCAGCAGTGTGAATGCTGTGCTCTACCCCTGAGCTAACCGCCCAAAGCAGCGCATTGTTTGCGTTGCTTCGAATTACGTATCGCGTTCAGCGAAGCCTCAGATTATGCCACAGCTTTTTCTTCGTTTTGACGAAACAGCGTGCGACCACCAGAAGATTTGTCGAGCTGGGCCAACACGCCCTCGTGCGCGGCGAGCTCATGTTCAGCTGCCAGGATCACCGGCAACTCGAACTGGCTCAGGTCCATGGCCACGACCTTGGTGCCGACCTCGGGCTCGTTGGAGGCCACGTCGATGAGCAGCGCATCCTGTCCGCGCGTGAGGTTGATGTAGACGTCGGCCAGCAGCTGCGCGTCGAGCTTGGCGCCGTGGAAGGTGCGGTTCGAACGGTCGACACCGAAGCGGTCGCACAGCGCATCGAGCGAGTTGCGCTTGCCCGGATACACCTGCTTGGCCATGGCCAGCGTGTCGGTCACTTCCGCGACGAAGGTGCGCAGCGGAGGAAAGCCGGCGCGCTCGAACTCCTTGTTGAGGAAGCCGACGTCGAAGGCCGCGTTGTGAATGATCAATTCGGCATCGCGCAGGTACTCGACGATGTCGTTGGCCAGCGTGGCGAACTTCGGCTTGTCGCGAAGGAAATCGGTCGTCAGGCCGTGGACCTTCAACGCGTCTTCGTGGCTCTCGCGCTCCGGGTTGAAATAGATGTGCAGGTCGTTGCCGGTGAGCTTGCGGTTGAACAGCTCCACGCAGCCGAGCTCGATGATGCGGTCACCGTTCTCTGCAGAGAGCCCGGTGGTTTCGGTATCGAGGACGATCAAGCGACTCATTAGTGGTTTTCCTTGGCGTGGTTGATCGAGTACTTCGGAATCTCGATGGTCACATTTTCCTGCGCCAGGATCGATTGGCAACTCAGCCGCGATTGCGGCTCCAGGCCCCAGGCGCGGTCGAGCAGGTCTTCCTCGCCCTCTTCCGCTTCGTTCAGCGAGTTGAAGCCCCCGCGCACGATGACGTGGCAGGTGGTGCAGGCGCAGCTCATCTCGCAGGCGTGCTCGATATTGATGTCGTTGTCGAGCAGCGCTTCGCAGATCGAGGTGCCGGCTGGCGCGGTGATTTCGGCGCCTTGCGGGCAGTACTCGGGATGCGGATAGATCTTGATCGTGGGCATGTTTTTGTTCTAGAGAGATTCGACCTTGCGGCCGGCAAGTGCGCGCGCAATGCCCGCGTTCATGCGCTGTGCGGCAAAGGCTTCGGTGTCGTCGGCCAACTTCTTTGTGGCGGCCTCGATGGCGGCGGCGTCGTTGCTGCTCCTGGCGGCTTCGCGCAATTGCAGCATCGAAGCATCGATGACCGCGCGCTCCTCGCCGTTCAGCAGGTCGCCATCGGCATCGAGCGCGCTCTGCGTGGCAAGCAGCATGCGGTCGGCATCGACGCGTGCCTCGACCAGCGCACGGGCCTGCATGTCCTGCTGCGCGGTGGAGAAGCTTTCCTGCAGCATCGTCGCGATCTGGTCGTCCGACAGGCCGTAAGACGGCTTGACCGCCACGCTGGCCTCGACGCCGCTACCCTGCTCTTTTGCGCTCACGCTCAGCAGGCCGTCGGCATCGACGGTGAAGGTCACGCGGATGCGCGCGGCGCCAGCGGCCATCGGCGGAATGCCGCGCAGCGTGAAGCGCGCGAGGCTGCGGCAGTCGGAGACGAGGTCGCGCTCGCCCTGCACCACGTGCAGCGCCAGTGCGGTCTGGCCGTCCTGGTAGGTGGTGAAGTCCTGCGCCATCGCGGTGGGAATGGTCTGGTTGCGCGGCACGATGCGCTCGACCAGGCCACCCATGGTCTCGATGCCGAGCGACAGCGGGATCACGTCGAGCAGCAGCAATTCGCCCGCGCCGTTGTTGCCCGCCAGCTGGTTCGCCTGGATGGCGGCACCGAGGGCCACGACTTCGTCGGGGTTCAGGTTGACCAGCGGTTCGCGGCCGAAGAAATCGGCGACGGCGCGGCGCACCTGCGGCATGCGGGTCGAGCCGCCGACGAGCACGATGCCCTGCAGCGCTTCAGGTTTCAGTTTCGCGTCGCGCAGAGCCTTGCGGACGGCTGCGATGGTGCGGTCGGTGAGTGGCTGCGTGGCGGCGTAGAACTGCTCGCGAGACAAATCGAAGGAGATGGTGTTGCCTGCGACATCGGCCTTGAAGATGGTCGACGGCGAATCGGTCAGTGCCTCTTTCGCTGCCCGCGCGGCCACGAGCAATGCGGCCTTGTCGGCGTCGCTGACGGCTTGCAGGCCGGTCTGCGCGAGCACGAAATCGGCCAGCGCATGGTCGTAGTCGTCGCCGCCGAGGGCCGAGTCGCCACCCGTGGCAATCACTTCGAACACGCCCTGCGTGAGCCGCAGGATCGAGATGTCGAAAGTGCCGCCGCCCAGGTCGTAGACCGCGTAGACGCCTTCGCTCGCGTTGTCGAGCCCGTAGGCGATGGCCGCGGCCGTGGGCTCGCTGATCAGGCGCAGCACGTTCAGGCCGGCGAGTTGCGCGGCATCCTTGGTCGCCTGGCGCTGGCCTTCGTCGAAGTACGCGGGCACGGTGATGACGGCGCCATACAGTTCGTCGTCGTCGAAGGTGTCCTGTGCACGGTAGCGCAGCGTGGCCAGGATCTCGGCGCTGATCTCGACCGGCGACTTCTCGCCCGCCAGCGTCTGCACCTTCACCATGCCACCATCGCCGCTGCCGATGCGGTACGACATCGCATCGCGGTTCGCGATGTCGGCCAGGCCGCGGCCCATGAGCCGCTTCACGGAAGTGATGGTGTTGGCGGGGTCCTGCGCGCGCGCGGCCACGGCATCGAAGCCGATCTGGCGGCGGTCGCCTTCGAGGTAGCGCACGGCCGAGGGCAGCAGCACGCGTCCCTGGTCGTCGGGCAGGCATTCGGCCACGCCGTTGCGCACCGAAGCCACAAGCGAATGCGTCGTGCCCAGGTCGATGCCCACGGCAATGCGGCGCTGATGCGGATCGGGCGCCTGGCCGGGTTCGGAAATCTGAAGAAGAGCCATCAGGCCTCCTGCCGGGCCGCCCCAAGGGAGGCCTGCGCCCCCATGGGGGGCAGCGAATACACGAAGTGATGAGCGTGGGGGTTCATGTCTTCTATTGTCCCAACTGATCGAACTTGGCTTCGACGTCCTGTCCGAAGCGCTCAATGAACATGAGGGCTCTCACCTGCTGCGCGGCGGCGGGGTAGTCGCCCTTCTCGTCGATCAGCCAGTCGAGCGACGACAGCGCGCGCGCGCGGCCGGCCTCGACCTCCGCCTGGAGCTTCTCGAGCGAAGCGATGCTTTCGACATCGTCGAGCGCCTCGCGCCACTCCATCTGCTGCATGAGGAACTCCGCAGGCATCGCCGTGTTGTTCTCGGCGTTCAGCGGTGCGCCGTGCATCTCGCAGATGTAGCTGGCGCGGCGGATCGGGTCCTTCAGGCGCTGGTAGGCCTCGTTGATGCGCACCGACCACTGCATGGCCACGCGCTGCGCCGCAGCGCCCTGTGCGGCAAAGCGGTCCGGGTGGGCTTCGCGCTGCAGCTCTTTCCAGCGCGCGTCGAGCACGGCGCGGTCCTGCGCAAAAGTCGCCGGGACGGCGAACAGTTGAAAGTCGGTGTCGTTCAGGTTCATGGCAAGAAAAAACCGCCAGCACATGACATGGTGGCGGCTATGGTCGCAGTCAGCGACGGCGCATCAGATGCGAAAACTTTCCCCACAACCGCAGCGGTCGCGTTCGTTGGGGTTGATGAACTTGAAGCCCTCGTTCAGGCCTTCGCGCACGAAGTCGAGTTGCGTGCCGTCGATGTAGGCCAGGCTCTTCGGGTCGACCAGCACCTTCACGCCGTGGTCTTCGAACACCACGTCTTCAGGCGCCAGTTCGTCCACGTACTCGAGCTTGTAGGCCAGGCCTGAGCAACCCGTGGTCTTCACGCCCAGCCGCACACCCACGCCCTTGCCCCGTTTGCCGAGGTAGCGGGTGACGTGTCGCGCAGCGGCTTCGGTCAGCGTGACGGCCATGTCAGTGGACAGCTTCGGCAGCAGCGGATTCGGTCTTGACGCCGTGCTTGGCCTTGTAGTCGCTCACGGCGGCCTTGATCGCGTCTTCGGCCAGGATGGAGCAGTGGATCTTCACGGGCGGCAACGCCAGTTCTTCGGCGATCTGCGCGTTCTTGAGCGCAGCCGCTTCGTCGAGCGTCTTGCCCTTGACCCATTCGGTCACGAGCGACGACGAGGCGATGGCCGAGCCGCAGCCATAGGTCTTGAAGCGGGCGTCTTCGATCACGCCGGTTTCCGGGTTGACCTTGATCTGCAGCTTCATCACGTCGCCGCAGGCCGGTGCGCCGACCATGCCGGTGCCTACCGAGTCGTCGCCCTTTTCGAAGGAGCCGACGTTGCGGGGATTTTCGTAGTGGTCGATGACCTTGGAAGAATATGCCATGGTGTACCTCTCAAACTTTGTTCAATCGTGGAGCCTGGTGCGGGCCTGCGTCAGTGGGCCGACCACTGGATCGTGCTGATGTCGACGCCGTCCTGGAACATCTCCCACAGGGGGCTCAGCTCGCGCAGCTTGGCGACGTTGTGCTTGATGGTCGAGATGGCGTAGTCGATTTCTTCTTCGGTCGTGAAACGGCCGATGGTCATGCGTAGGCTGCTGTGCGCCAGTTCGTCGCTGCGGCCCAGGGCGCGCAGCACGTAGCTGGGCTCGAGGCTGGCCGACGTGCAGGCCGAGCCCGACGACACCGCCAGGCCCTTGATGCCCATGATCAGCGACTCGCCTTCGACGTAGTTGAAGCTCATGTTCAGGTTGTGTGGCACGCGGTGTTCGAGGTCGCCGTTGATGAACACCTGTTCCACGTCTTTCAGCCCGTCGAGCAGACGCTTCTGCAGGCGGCGTGCGTGTTCGATGTCCTTGTGCATCTCGAGCTTGGCGATGCGATAGGCCTCGCCCATGCCGACGATCTGGTGCGTGGGCAGCGTGCCCGAACGCATGCCGCGCTCATGGCCACCACCATGCATCTGCGCTTCGAGGCGGATGCGCGGCTTGCGGCGCACGTACAGCGCGCCGATGCCCTTCGGGCCGTAGGTCTTGTGCGAAGCCAGGCTCATCAGGTCGATGGGCAGCTTCGTGATGTCGATGTCGATCTTGCCGGTGGCCTGGGCCGAGTCGACGTGGAAGATCACGCCCTTTTCGCGGCACGCGTTGCCCAGCGCGACCACGTCCTGGATCACACCGATTTCGTTGTTCACGAAGAGCACGCTGGCCAGGATGGTGTCGGGGCGAATGGCCGCCTTGAACTTCTCGAGGTCGACGAGGCCGTTTTCCTCGACGTCGAGGTAGGTCACCTCGAAGCCTTGGCGTTCCAGCTCGCGCATGGTGTCGAGCACGGCCTTGTGCTCGGTCTTCAGCGTGATCAGGTGCTTGCCCTTGCCCTTGTAGAACTGGGCAGCGCCCTTGAGCGCGAGGTTGATCGATTCGGTGGCACCCGATGTCCAGACAATTTCGCGCGGATCGGCATTGATCAGTTCGGCCACCTGGCCGCGCGCCTTCTCGACAGCCTCTTCCGCTTCCCAGCCCCAGGCGTGGCTGCGCGATGCCGGGTTGCCGAAGTGCTCGCGCAACCAGGGAATCATGGCGTCGACCACGCGCGGGTCGACCGGCGTGGTGGCGCCGTAATCGAGATAGATCGGGAAATGAGGAGTTACGTCCATGGCTGGCTCGTGCTGGCGTGGGGGTTGTTTTTAGATCTGGGCTGCTGCTCGTGCCGGCGCCCGAAGGCGCCGCCGGAAATCAGAAGTCTCGAAAGCGGTATCAGGACTTCGCGAAGGCGTTGCCGAGAGCGAACACCGAGTTCGGCGCATTCACGCGAATCGGCTTGACCACCGGCTGGGCCGAGATGGCGCGCTTGACGACGGGCTTGTTCTCGATCTGCACGCCCTTGGCGATCTGGTCGTCGACCAGCTTCTGCAAGGTGACGGAGTCGAGGAACTCGACCATGCGCTGGTTCAGCGAGGCCCAGAGCTCGTGCGTCATGCAGCGGCCGGCTTCGCCCAGGCAGTTTTCCTTGCCGCCGCACTGGGTGGCGTCGATGGGCTCATCGACGGAAACAATGATGTCGGCGACCGTGATATCGGCAGCCTTGCGGCCGAGGCTGTAACCGCCACCGGGGCCGCGGGTCGATTCGACCAGTTCATGACGGCGCAGCTTGCCGAACAGCTGTTCGAGGTAGGACAGCGAAATCTGCTGCCGTTGGCTGATTGCGGCCAGCGTGACCGGACCGGTGTTCTGACGCAACGCCAGATCGATCATTGCCGTGACCGCAAAACGGCCTTTGGTAGTGAGACGCATCGCAAGCTCCTTCAAGTGCTTACCGTTGAAATGACACCGTGGCCCTGGGCTGCGGTGACCTCGTCTCCGCCCTGCCCGACCCCTGGCGCTGGTGAACCAGCCGGTAGGAGTCGGTCCTTCATCGCGAAGTTCTTTTCTTGTTGTTGAGTATTTCGCTCAAGTATAACAGAAGCCCCCGAACTCTGCTCGGGTAAACCCCAGCGCCGTCCGCTTGAAGAACGCGAACGTTTGAACTAGCGCGGCTAGAGCGCGATGTTGTCCCCGCCGGCAGCCCCGAAAGCCTGTTCGCGCAGCAGCGCCAGCTGGTCGCGTACGCGGGCCGCCTTCTCGAATTCGAGGTTCCGGGCGTGCTCCAGCATCTGCTTTTCCAGCCGCTTGATTTCCCGTGCGATGTCCTTTTCGCTCATGTCCTCGACCTTGGCGCGTTCCAGGTCGAGCTTGGCCATTTCCTTGCCCGTTTTCTCGCTGTAGACCCCGTCGATCAGGTCACGCACCTGCTTGACGATGCTGCGCGGCGTGATGCCGTTCGCCTCGTTGTGCGCAATCTGCCGGGCGCGGCGGCGCTCGGTCTCGTCGATGGCCTTCTTCATCGAATCGGTCATGCGGTCGGCGTAAAGAATGGCCTTGCCGTTCAGGTTGCGCGCCGCCCGGCCGATGGTCTGGATCAGCGAGCGCTCGGCGCGCAGGAAGCCTTCCTTGTCGGCATCGAGGATCGCCACCAGCGAAACCTCCGGAATATCCAGCCCCTCGCGCAGCAGGTTGATGCCCACCAGCACGTCGAAGGTGCCCAGGCGCAGGTCGCGCAATATCTCCACCCGCTCGACCGTGTCGACGTCGCTGTGCAAGTAGCGCACCTTCACGCCGTTGTCGCCCAGGTAGTCGGTCAGCTGCTCGGCCATGCGCTTGGTCAGCGTGGTGATGAGCACGCGTTCGTTCTTGTCCACGCGCACGCGGATCTCGCCCAGAACGTCGTCCACCTGGTGGGTGGCGGGCCGAACCTCGACTTCGGGGTCGATCAGGCCGGTGGGCCGCACCAGCTGTTCGACCACGTTGCCGGCATGGTCCTTCTCGTACTGCGCCGGCGTGGCCGACACGAAGATGCACTGGCGCATGCGCGTCTCGAACTCCTCGAGCTTGAGCGGCCGGTTGTCCAGCGCACTCGGCAGGCGGAAGCCGTACTCGACCAGCGTGGTCTTGCGCGCCCGGTCGCCGTTGTACATGCCGCCGAGCTGGCCGATCATCTGGTGGCTCTCGTCGAGGAACATGAGCGCGTCCTTGGGCAGGTAGTCGGTCAGCGTGGCCGGCGGATCACCAGGCGCGGCGCCCGACAGGTGGCGCGTGTAGTTCTCGATGCCCTTGCAGTGGCCGATTTCGGCCAGCATCTCGAGGTCGAAGCGGGTGCGCTGCTCCAGCCGCTGCGCCTCGACCAGCTTGCCCGCGCTCACCAGCTCCTTGAGCCGCTCGCTCAGCTCGATCTTGATGGTCTCGACCGCCGCCATGACCTTGTCTCGCGGCGTCACGTAATGGCTGGACGGGTACACCGTGAAGCGCGGCACCTTCTGCCGGACGCGCCCGGTCAGCGGATCGAACAGCTGCAGCGACTCGATTTCGTCGTCGAACAGTTCGAAACGGATCGCCAGTTCGCTGTGCTCCGCCGGAAACACGTCGATGGTGTCGCCGCGCACGCGGAAGGTGCCGCGAGCGAAATCCTGCTCGTTGCGCAGGTACTGCATGCGGATCAGCCGGGAAATCAGGTCACGCTGCCCGACCTTGTCGCCGACGCGGGCAATCAGCCGCATCTCCATGTAGTCCTCGGGCGTGCCGATGCCGTAGATGGCGCTCACCGTGGCCACGATGACCGTGTCGCGCCGCTCCAGCACGCTCTTGGTGGCCGACAGCCGCATCTGCTCGATGTGCTCGTTGATCGAGGAATCCTTCTCGATGAACAGGTCGCGCTGGGGCACATAGGCCTCGGGCTGGTAGTAGTCGTAGTAGCTCACGAAGTACTCGACGGCGTTCTTCGGGAAGAACTCGCGGAACTCGCTGTAGAGCTGCGCCGCCAGCGTCTTGTTGGGCGCGAACACGATGGCCGGGCGGCCCAGCCGAGCGATCACGTTGGCCATGGTGAAGGTCTTGCCCGAGCCGGTCACGCCCAGCAGGGTCTGGAACACTTCGCCGTCGATCACGCCTTCGACCAGCCCTTCGATGGCCTTGGGCTGGTCGCCCGCGGGCGGATAGGGCTGGAAGAGCTCGAACGGGGAGTCCGGGTACCTGATGAATTCACCCTGTTTCGCGGGCCCGATCGGGTCCACTTTCTTCAGGTCTGCTATGGCTTCGTTGTTGTCTGGCATGGCTGTTCCCGACAGGTGGCGCTCGCGCCGGTAAAATTCAAGGCAACCGGAAAGCATAAAGCCTAGTCCGGTTGCAGCGAAGCTTTCATCCCAAAGGACCTTTCCATGTCTATGTTCACCGCGGTCGAAATGGCACCGCGCGACCCGATCCTCGGCCTCAACGAGCAATTTGCAGCCGACACCAACCCCAACAAGGTCAACCTCGGCGTCGGCGTCTATTACGACGACAACGGCAAGCTGCCCCTGCTCCAGTGCGTGCAGGCCGCAGAACAGAACATGATGAAAGCGCCCACCGCGCGCGGCTACCTGCCCATCGACGGCATCGCGGCGTACGACAACGCCGTCAAGGCGCTGGTCTTCGGCGCCGACAGCGAGCCCGTCACCTCGGGCCGCGTGGCCACCATCCAGGCCATCGGCGGCACCGGCGGCCTGAAGGTCGGCGCAGACTTCCTCAAGAAGCTCAGCCCCTCCGCCAAGGTGCTGATCAGCGACCCGAGCTGGGAAAACCACCGCGCGCTGTTCACCAACGCCGGCTTCGAAGTCGAAAGCTACCCCTACTACGACGCGGCCAAGCGCGGCGTCAACTTCGAAGGCATGCTGGCCGCCCTGAACGCAGCCCCGGCCGGCACAATCGTCGTGCTGCACGCATGCTGCCACA
This sequence comes from Variovorax sp. MPBD4-3, assembly GCF_058809745.1. Classification (NCBI taxonomy): domain Bacteria; kingdom Pseudomonadati; phylum Pseudomonadota; class Betaproteobacteria; order Burkholderiales; family Comamonadaceae; genus Variovorax; species Variovorax sp. MPBD4-3. The sequence continues at coordinate 117,875 of NZ_JBXASW010000004.1, read as the reverse complement.
ACCCCACCGGCTACGACATCACCGCCGCCCAGTGGGACCAGGTCGTCGCGGCCGTCAAGGCCAAGGGCCTGGTGCCCTTCCTCGACATGGCCTACCAAGGCTTCGGCTACGGCCTGAAGGAAGACGGCGCGGCCGTCGCCAAGTTCGTCGAAGCCGGCCTGACCTTCTTCGTCTCGACCTCTTTCTCCAAGAGCTTCAGCCTGTACGGCGAGCGCGTCGGCGCACTGTCGGTGCTGTGCGAAAACAAGGAAGAAGCCGGCCGCGTGCTGTCGCAGCTCAAGATCGCCATCCGCACCAACTACAGCAACCCGCCCACGCACGGCGGCGCCGTGGTGGCAGCGGTGCTCGGCAACCCCGAGCTGCGCGCCCTTTGGGAAAAGGAACTGGGCGAGATGCGCGTGCGCATCAAGGCCATGCGCCAGAAGCTGGTCGATGGCCTCAAGGCCGCGGGCGTGAAGGAAGACATGAGCTTCATCACCACGCAGATCGGCATGTTCAGCTACTCGGGCCTGACCAAGGACCAGATGGTGCGCCTGCGCAATGAGTTCGGCGTGTACGGCACCGACACCGGCCGCATGTGCGTGGCCGCGCTCAACAGCAAGAACATCGATTACGTCTGCGCGTCGATCGCCAAAGTCATCTAAGTGACAGCAAAGTGTGAGGGAATGCGCTGCAGCGACGATTCCTTCACACTTCTTGGCCAAAGGACCCTCGCGGCGGGGTCGTTGTAGGGGTTAGGCCCCCTGCAACGCAGCGAATGCGCTGATATATTGCACCGCAACATTCCACTCAAAGATCAGCGATGCTCTATCAACTTTACGAAGCCCAGCGTTCCTTGATGGAGCCTTTCTCGGACTTCGCCCAGGCAGCCTCCAAGCTTTACGGCCCCGGCGCCGTATGGGGCCAGCTGCCCATGGCCCAGCGCATGGCCGCGGGCTATGACCTGCTCTACCGCCTGGGCAAGGACTACGAGAAGCCCGAGTTCAACATCAAGTCGGTGAAGGTCGATGGCGCGGATGTCGTCATCCAGGAAGCCATTGCGCTCGACAAGCCCTTCTGCGAGCTGCGCCGCTTCAAGCGCTTCACTGACGAGCCGCACATCCTCAAGACGCTCAAGAGCCAGCCCGTGGTGCTGGTCGTCGCACCGCTGTCGGGCCACTATGCGACCCTGCTGCGCGACACCGTGCGCACCATGCTGCAGGACCACAAGGTCTACATCACCGACTGGAAGAACGCGCGCCTCGTGCCGCTGTCGGAAGGCGAGTTCCACCTCGATGACTACATCAACTACGTGCAGGAGTTCATCCGCCTGCTGCAGGCCGAGTACGGCAACTGCCACGTGGTGAGCGTGTGCCAGCCCACCGTGCCCGTGCTCGCTGCCGTGTCGCTCATGGCCAGCCGCGGCGAGCCGCTGCCGCTCACCATGACGATGATGGGCGGCCCCATCGACGCGCGCAAGTCGCCCACCGCGGTCAACAACCTCGCGATGAACAAGAGCTTCGAGTGGTTCGAGAACAACGTGATCTACCGCGTGCCGCAGGGCTTCCCCGGTGAAGGCCGCCGCGTGTATCCCGGCTTCCTGCAGCACACGGGCTTCGTGGCCATGAACCCCGACCGCCACGCCAGCAGCCACTACGACTACTTCAAGGACCTCATCAAGGGCGACGACGCCAGCGCCGAGGCCCACCGCAAGTTCTACGACGAGTACAACGCCGTGCTCGACATGGACGCCGATTACTACCTCGAAACCATCCGCACCGTGTTCCAGGAGTTCGACCTGGTCAACGGCACCTGGGACGTCAAATCCCCCGACGGCAAGGTGGAGCGCGTGCGCCCGCAGGACATCCACGGCACGGCCCTGCTCACCGTCGAAGGCGAACTCGACGACATCTCGGGCTCGGGCCAGACCGAAGCCGCGCACAGCCTGTGCACCGGCATCGACGACGCGAAACGCGAGCACTACGAAGTCAAGGGCGCAGGCCACTACGGCATCTTCAGCGGCCGCCGCTGGCGCGAACTGGTCTACCCGAAGATGCAGAAATTCATCGAGGCCAACGACCAGCCGCAGCGCCGCGCGAGCGCCCGCGACGCACTAGCCGCCGAAGACACCGTGAAGCCTGTGCGCAAAAGCCCGGCTCCCGCAGCGGTCGCGGCCAAGAAAACCCCGGCGAAGACGGCCACGGCCGTCGCCGCCAAGAAGACAGCGCCGCGCAAGAAGCCCGGCACCAGCGCGGCGCGCTGAAGCGCGCGCCATTCCCACAGTGAAGGGGCTCGCCGCACGCATCAACGACGCACTGCCCCAAACGCAGTGCACACGTTGCGGCTACCCGGATTGCGCAAGCTACGCCCAGGCCGTGGCCGACGGCGAGGCCGGCATCAACCAGTGCCCGCCCGGCGGCGCCGAAGGCATCGGCCGGCTCGCACGACTCACCGGCCGAGCGCCGCTGCCGCTCGACCCCGAATTCGGCGTTGAAGGCCCGCGCGCCATGGCCGTCATCGACGAGGCCTGGTGCATCGGCTGCACGCTCTGCCTCGATGCTTGCCCCACCGACGCGATCGTCGGCGTCAACAAGCGCATGCACACGGTGATCGAGGCCCACTGCACGGGCTGCGAGCTGTGCATTCCGGTCTGCCCCGTCGACTGCATCTCGCTCGAGGTCGAAACACCCGGCCGCACCGGCTGGCAGGCATGGTCTGCCGAGCAGGCCGCGAGCGCACGGCGCCGCTACGAAGTGCACGGCAAGCACCGCAACACCGATGCGCGGCTTGCCGAGACGGCGCCCAAGGCCGAAACTCCGCAAGACGCTGGTGCACGCAAGCGCGCCATCGTCGAAGCCGCACTGGCGCGTGCCCGCGCCGCCTCGCAACAACGCCCACCAGCCGCCAAACCATGACGCTCGACACCCTGCTCATCTACATCGTCGCTTCGCTCGCGCTGGCCCTCATTCCGGGGCCGACGATGCTGCTGGCGCTGTCCAACGGCATCGAGGGCGGCATGCGCCGCGCGAGCTGGGGGATTGCCGGTGCATCGCTGGGCAGCATCACGCTGATCGGAGTCGTCGCCCTGGGACTGGGCTCGCTGCTGGCGACCTCGGAATGGCTCTTCAATGCGATCCGTGTCGCAGGCGTGGCCTACCTCGTGTGGCTGGGCGTCAAGCTGTGGCGCAGCGAAACCACCGACCTGCGCACCGCGCTGGCCAAGTCGCCGCTCGAAGTCCGTCCGCAGGGCCGTGTCGCGCTGCTGCGCAGCCTCATGGTGGCGCTGTCGAATCCGAAGACGGTGCTGTTCTTTGCAGCCTTCCTGCCGCAGTTCGTCGACATCGCGAAGCCGCAGGGCCCGCAGTACCTGCTGCTGGGCGCCGTTTTCGTCGCTCTCGACACCTGCGTGATGCTGGCCTATGCCGGCGCCGGCACGCAGGCCGTACGCTTTCTCTCGCAGCGCGGCCTCAAGGCAATGAACCGCGGTTGTGCGGCCGGCATGTGGCTGTTGGCCGCTACCCTTGCCGTGTGGCGCCGCCCCGGCGCTTGAAGAGCAGCAACAGCACGCCCGCCAGCACCACGCCCACCGCGTACCACTCGAAGCGCGTCACAGTCTCGCCGCCGATCCACACGCCCAGCAGCATCGCGATCACCGGGTTCACGAAGGTATAGCTGGACGCCAGCGCGGCCGGGGCCTTCGCGAGCAGCACCATGTAGGCGTTGAAGGCGATCAGCGAGCCGAACACCACGAGGTAGATCCACGCCGCCACCGCCTCGGCCTGCAACGGCCAGCCCACCGTTTCACCCGACACCCCGGCCAGGCCCATCAGCACCACGCCGCCGCAGAGCATCTCGCTCGCGAAGCCCATCGCGCCGGGCGCCAGCGGCAGGCCGCGCTGGCTCAGCACACTGCCGAGCGACCAGCAGCAGCATGCGATGCAGATCGCCAGCAAGCCTTCGGGCGAAGACCGGAAGCCGCTGCCCTGCGTCAGCATCAGCACGCCGACGAGCCCGAGCGCAATGCCCGCGGCCTCCAGCCGCGACGGCCTCACGCCCCAGATCAGGTTGAGCAGCGCGATGAGCAGCGGAATCACCGCGATGAACGCGACGACCAGCCCAGAGCCGATCGACACCTCGGCGCTGGCCGTGCCGCCCATGCCGCCGCCCAGCATCAACGCCCCCACGACAAACGCATTGCGCCATTGCACCGGCGACGGCCACGGCGCCCCGCGCCAGCGCATCCACACGATGAGCAGCACGCCCGCGCACAGGAAGCGCGAGCCCATCTGCAGGAACGGCGGAAAGCTCACGAGCGCGTACTTGATCGCGAGATAGGTCGAGCCCCAGACCACCCAGGTGGCCGCGAGGCACAGCCACAGCAGCGGCGGCAAGCCGGAGCGCCCGGCGGACGCGGGCTTGGCTGGAGAAGCGAGGGTGGACATGGCCGAGGGAAGTCTCTTGTTGGTATGTGATGGCAGCCATGGTATGAAAGCCAACCTCCGGCATCCATGCGACATTAATGGTTCTGCCCTCTTCCAACCGTTGATTTGAAGGAGTTGCATGGACTTCGCCTTGAACCCCTCACTGGATGCGCACGACACCCGCATCCTGGCCGAACTGCAGAACGATGCACGGCTGACCATGGCCGAACTCGGCCGCCGCGTGCACCTGAGCCAGCCCGCGGTGACCGAGCGCGTGAAGAAGCTGGAGGCCGCTGGCGTCATCAGCGGCTACCGCGCCACCGTGAACCTGGGCAAGCTGGGCTACGGCATCCGCGCCATCATCCGCGTGGGCCGCGCCGACTACGCACGCGTGGTCGAGCTGGTGCAGCAGACGCCCGAATGCGTCAATGCCTACAACGTGACCGGGGAAGACAGCTGGATCCTGGAGATCGCGGTGATCGACGTGAGCCACCTCGATGCGGTGGTCACCAAGTTCTGCATCCTCACCGAGACCGCCACCTCGATCATCCTGAACCCGGCGCGAGAGCACCAGGCGATGCTGCCGCCCAGGAGCTCGGACGTGAAGCCGCCGATCAAGAAAGTGCTCAACGCGTAGCTGCGAGCGCGCTGAAAGCCGCCACCACTTCAGGCGGCGCCTGCACCATCTCGATCAGCACACCCTCGCCCGCGATCGGGAACTCGTCGTTCGCCTTCGGGTGAAGAAAGCAGATGTCGAAGCCGGCCGCGCCCTTGCGGATGCCGCCGGGCGCAAAGCGCACGCCCTGCGCCGTCAGCCACTCGACGGCCTTGGGCAGGTCGTCGATCCACAGGCCCACGTGGTTCAGCGGCGTCGTGTGCACGGCAGGCTTCTTCTCCGGATCGAGCGGCTGCATCAGGTCGACCTCGACCTTGAACGGGCCCACGCCCATCGCGCAGATGTCTTCATCCACGTTCTCGCGTTCGCTCTTGAACGTGCCCGTGACTTCGAGCCCCAGCATGTCGACCCACAGCTTTTGCAGCCGCAGCTTGTCGGGGCCGCCGATGGCGATCTGCTGGATGCCCAGCACCTTGAAGGGGCGTGTGGTGGCGGCGGTCATGCGGCGCAGCTTTCCGTGGCCTGCTCCTGGACCTGCCGCGCGTTGAGCCCGAGCTTGCGCAACAGCACCGTGTCGGCTTCCACGTCGGGGTTGCCGGTGACCAGCAGCTTGTCGCCATAGAAGATCGAATTCGCGCCCGCCATGAAGCACAGCGCCTGCACCGCGTCGCCCATCTGCTGGCGCCCGGCCGACAGACGCACGCGCGCGGTGGGCATGGTGATGCGCGCGACCGCGATCATGCGCACGAAGTCGAAGGGGTCGACCGGGTCCGAGTCGGCCAGCGGCGTGCCTGGCACGCGCACCAGGCTGTTGATCGGCACCGATTCCGGGTACGGGTTCAGGTTGGCCAGCTGCGCGATCAGCCCTGCGCGGTGCACCGGCTGCTCGCCCATGCCCACGATGCCGCCGCAGCACACGCTGATGCCCGCGCTGCGCACGTTGGCCAGCGTGTCGAGCCGGTCCTGGTAGGTGCGCGTGTCGACCACGTCGGTGTAGTACTCGGGCGCGGTGTCGAGGTTGTGGTTGTAGTAGTCGAGGCCGGCGGCCTTGAGCTGGTGCGCATGGTGCGGCTCCAGCATGCCGAGCGTGGCGCAGGTCTGCATGCCCAGGCCCTTCACGGCCTCGACCAGCACGGCCACCTTCTCCACGTCGCGGTCTTTGGGCGCTCGCCATGCGGCGCCCATGCAGAAGCGCGTGGCGCCGGCGTCCTTGGCGGCTTGGGCAGCGCGCACCACCTCGTCGACCTCCATGAGCTTCTGCGCCTTCACGCCGGTATCGAACTCGGCCGACTGCGGGCAGTAGCCGCAGTTCTCCGGACAGCCACCGGTCTTAACCGACAGCAGCGTGGCCAGCTCGATGTCGCCTTCGGGAAAATGCTGGCGGTGCACGGTCTGCGCCTCGAACAGCAGGTCCATCAGCGGCTTGTCGAGCAGCGCCTGGATCGCCTCGACGGACCACGGGCCCTCGGTCCTGGGGGCAGCGGCCTTCGCGGGCCGGTGCAGCGTGATCGCCTGTTGCAAGTCGTTGGCACCCATCAGTTGAACTCCAGAATGATCTGATCGACGGCGAGCGATTCGCCCTTGGCCGCCGAAATCTTGCCGACCACGCCGTCCTGCGAAGCGAACAGCACGTTTTCCATCTTCATCGCCTCGATCACGGCCAGCTTCTCGCCGGCACGCACCTGCTGCCCCGGCTGAACCGACACCTCGACCAGCAGGCCCGGCATCGGCGACATCAGGAACTTGCTCAGGTCAGGCGGCGCCTTGTAGGGCATCAGTTCCAGCAGCCGCGCGCCCAGCGGCGACAGCACCATCGCCTCGATCTGCGTGCCGTCGTGCGACACCCGCAGCGCCAGCGGGCTCTTGCCCGCGCCGCGCTCCACCTGCGCGGTGAAGGGCTTGTCGTTGACGATGCCCTGCACGCGGACCGCGCCCAGCGCAAAGCTGCTGTCGATCTTGTAGCTCTTGCCGCCCACGGCCACCGAGCTGGCGCCGGTCTTGCCGTGGAAGTCGGTAACGGAAACCGGGTGATGCACGTGCTTGCCTTCCGGCCCCAGCTCCACCACCACGAACTGCTCGCCCACCTTCACGCCATGGCCTTCGAGCTGCCCGCTGATGCCCGATGCGCGCGCGCGATAGCGGCGATGCACATAAGCCGCGAGCGCGATCAGGAACGACGGGTCGGCATGCGGCACGTCTTCCGCATGGAAGCCCTTGCCGTAGTGCTCGGCGATGAAGCCGGTGTTGAAGTCGCCCGACACGAACTTCGGATGCGCCAGCAGCGCCGCCTGGAACGGGATGTTGCTGCTGATGCCTCGGATCACGAAGCCGTTGAGCGCCTCTCGCATGCGGGCAATCGCATGCTGGCGGTCCTTGCCGTGCACGATGAGCTTGGCGATCATCGAGTCGTAGTACATCGGGATCTCGCCGCCGTCGTACACACCCGTGTCCACGCGCACGCCTTGCAGGTGCTCGGTGTCGCTCGCGAACATGGTCTCGGTCGGCGGCTGGAACTTCACGAGCCGGCCGGTCGACGGCAGGAAATTGCGGAACGGGTCTTCGGCATTGATGCGGCACTCGATCGCCCAGCCGTTGCGCTTCACTTCGGCCTGCGTCAGCGGCAGCTTCTCGCCGGCCGCCACGCGGATCATCAGCTCGACCAGGTCGAGGCCGGTGATGCATTCCGTCACCGGGTGCTCCACCTGCAGGCGCGTGTTCATCTCCAGGAAGTAGAAGCTCTGGTCCTTGCCGACCACGAACTCCACCGTGCCGGCGCTCTGGTACTTCACGGCCTTGGCCAGCTGCACGGCCTGCTCGCCCATGGCCTTGCGCGTTTCGTCGCTGATGAAGGGGGAAGGAGCTTCCTCGATCACCTTCTGGTGGCGCCGCTGGATGGAGCACTCGCGCTCGTTCAGGTAGATCACGTTGCCGTGCGAGTCGCCCAGCACCTGGATCTCGATGTGGCGCGGCTCCTCGACGAACTTCTCGATGAACACGCGGTCGTCGCCGAAGCTGTTGCGCGCCTCGTTGCGGCACGAGGTGAAGCCCTCGAAGGCTTCCTTGTCGTTGAAGGCCACGCGCAGGCCCTTGCCACCGCCGCCGGCCGAGGCCTTGATCATCACCGGGTAGCCGATGTCGTTGGCAATCTCCACGGCGCGCTCGGCCGTCTCGATGGCATCGTTCCAGCCCGGAATGGTGTTGACCTTGGCTTCGTTCGCGAGCTTCTTCGAGGCGATCTTGTCACCCATCGCCGCGATCGAATAGTGCTTCGGCCCGATGAAGGCGATGCCCTCTTCCTCGACCTTGCGTGCGAAGGCTTCGTTCTCCGACAGGAAGCCGTAGCCAGGGTGCACGGCCTCGGCGCCCGTCTGCTTGCAGGCCGCGATGATGCGGTCCGCCTGCAGATAGCTCTCGCGGCTCGGGGCCGCGCCGATGTGCACGGCCTCGTCGGCCAGCTCGACGTGGCGGGCTTCCTTGTCGGCGTCGGAGTAGACGGCGACGGTGAGGATGCCCATCTTCTTGGCCGTCTGGATGACGCGGCAGGCGATCTCACCGCGGTTGGCGATCAGGATTTTCTTGAACATTTGCTTTACTCGTTTCTCATCAAGATGATGTTCTGCACTTGTCAGATTTGCCGGCCTGACGGCCTACATCTCCGTCAGACATTTTTCAAGCCATGCACCCGTCACTCGCGTGATTGCCATCGGCTCACGGTACGAGTCGACGGGATAGGCGTAGAAGAACTCGACAAGCCGCGTATTGCTCGCATCGGAAGTCTCTGTGCCCATGTACTTCAGCGTGGACTGAGCTTCGGACAAGGGGCGCCCTTTGAAGCGCATGACCGCCGGGATGAAAGAGGTTTGCCACGTTTCGCCGCACCGCCCGACAGTAGCCTCGGACGCCTGCGGAAACAAACGCGCCGCACATGCAGACGCAACGACTTTCAACTCATCGGAGGCTCCTGACGCGGGCAACGACTTTCCCCAGCCAGCAAGCAGACGTTCATACTCACCTTTGAGCGGGGCCAGCAGTTGTCCAAGAGCCTCTGCACGCGCCGTATCGGGCGAGTCCGAAGAGCGATTCGCCTCCGCTTTTGCGGGGACGTGTAGCGCCTTGAAGAGCAGTCCGCATTGGACGCCACGCGCGTCGAATGCCGGCAACTTTGAATCGGCGGCACTGCACCCCGATGTGATTCCCAGCATGGCCAGTGCGGAAACCAGGAGCTGGACAGAGCGTTGAATCACAACGGAATGTTCCCGTGCTTGCGCCACGGGTTCTCGAGCTTCTTCTCGCGCAGCATCACCAGCGAGCGGCAGATGCGCTTGCGCGTCTCGTGCGGCAGGATCACGTCGTCGATGTAGCCGCGTGCGCTGGCCACATACGGGTTCGCAAAGCGGGCCTTGTATTCGGCCTCGCGGGCAGCGAGCTTCTCGGGGTCGTTTTTGTCCTCGCGGAAGATGATTTCCACCGCGCCCTTGGCGCCCATCACCGCGATCTCGGCGCGCGGCCAAGCCAGGTTGACGTCGCCGCGCAGGTGCTTGGAGGCCATCACGTCGTAGGCGCCACCGTAGGCCTTGCGCGTGATGACGGTGATCTTCGGCACCGTGCACTCGGCATACGCGTAGAGCAGCTTGGCGCCGTGCTTGATGATGCCGCCGTACTCCTGCCCCGTGCCGGGCATGAAGCCTGGCACGTCGACGAAGGTGACGACCGGAATGTTGAAGGCGTCGCAGAAGCGCACGAAGCGTGCGGCCTTGATGCTGCTCTTGATGTCCAGGCAGCCCGCCAGCACCAGCGGCTGGTTGGCGACGATGCCGATGGTCTGGCCTTCCATGCGAGCGAAGCCGATCACGATGTTCTTCGCGTAGTCGGGCTGCAGCTCGAAGAAGTCGCCGTCGTCCACCACCTTCAGGATCAGTTCCTTGATGTCGTAGGGCTTGTTCGGGTTGTCGGGCACCAGCGTGTCGAGCGAATAGTCGGGCCGGTCGGCCGGGTCGCCCAGGCCGTTGTTGCCCAGGCGCACCGGCGGCTTCTCGCGGTTGTTGAGCGGCAGGTAGTTGTACAGGCGGCGCAGCATCATCAGCGCCTCGACGTCGTTCTCGAACGCCATGTCGGCCACGCCGCTGCGCGTGGTGTGGGTGATGGCGCCGCCGAGTTCCTCTGCAGTCACGCTCTCGTGCGTCACGGTCTTCACCACCTCGGGGCCGGTGACGAACATGTAGCTGCTGTCCTTCACCATGAAGATGAAGTCGGTCATGGCCGGCGAGTAAACGGCGCCGCCCGCGCAGGGGCCCATGATCATGCTGATCTGCGGCACCACGCCGGAGGCCATCACGTTGCGCTGGAACACGTCGGCATAGCCGCCGAGCGAGGCCACGCCTTCCTGGATGCGCGCGCCGCCCGAATCGTTCAGGCCGATGACGGGTGCGCCGACCTTCATGGCCTGGTCCATCACCTTGCAGATCTTCTCGGCATGCGCCTCGCTGAGCGCGCCGCCGAAGACGGTGAAGTCCTGGCTGAACACGAACACCAGGCGGCCGTTGATCATTCCGTAGCCGGTGACCACGCCGTCGCCGGGGATCTTCTGCTCGGCCATGCCGAAGTCGACCGAGCGGTGCTCGACGAACATGTCCCACTCTTCGAAGGTGTTGTCGTCGAGCAGCAGCTCGATGCGCTCGCGCGCCGTGAGCTTGCCCTTGGCGTGCTGCGCGTCGATGCGCTTCTGCCCGCCGCCGAGACGCGCCTGGGCGCGACGCTTTTCGAGTTGTTCGATCAGTTCTTGCATGGTGTGCTTCCGAAGCTGTGGTCCTGAATTTCGTGTCTCATGGTCTGGCCGTGATGGCGGCCGCGGCGAGCAGGCTGCGCGCCGCGGCCGATGCCGGCAGCGTGCCCTGTGCCACCTGCTGCGTGAGCTGCGGCAGCAGCTCGCGCACCTGGGGGTGATGCCTGAAGGCCTGCTTGAGGCCTGCGTCGATCCGCTCCCACATCCACGCGGTGGCCTGCTTCTCGCGGCGCTTGCCGAGCTTGCCGTTGGCGGTCTGCAGTTGCCTGAATTGCGTGACGGCTTCCCAGAATGCGTCGACGCCGGTGTCGGCGAGCGCGCTGAGCTGCAGCACCTTGGGCAGCCAGAAGCGCACTTCAGCGCCGCTGTGCGCGTCGTGCACCGCGTGTGCGTGGTCGGGGTTGCCCTGGTGGCCGAACAGCCGCAGCGCCGAAGTGATCTGGGCCTGCGCGCGCGTGGCGGCGTCCTTGTCGATGTCGGCCTTGTTGATGACCACGAGGTCGGCCAGCTCCATCACGCCCTTCTTGATGGCCTGCAGGTCGTCGCCGGCGTTTGGAAGCTGCATCAGCACGAACATGTCGGTCATGCCGGCCACGGCCGTTTCGCTCTGGCCCACGCCGACGGTCTCCACGATCACGATGTCGTAGCCGGCGGCTTCGCACACCAGCATGGCCTCGCGCGTCTTCTCGGCCACGCCGCCGAGCGTGCCGCTCGAGGGGCTGGGGCGGATGTAGGCGCGCTCGTGCACCGAAAGGCGCTCCATGCGCGTCTTGTCGCCCAGGATGGAGCCGCCCGACACGGTGGACGACGGATCGATGGTGAGCACCGCCACGCGGTGACCCTTGCCGATCAGCAGCAGCCCCAGTGTTTCGATGAAGGTCGACTTGCCGACGCCGGGCACGCCCGAGATGCCGAGGCGAAACGAGTTGCCCGTGCGCGGCAGCAGCGCGGTCAGCAGTTCGTCGGCCTGCGCGCGGTGGTCGGCGCGCGTCGATTCGAGCAGCGTGATGGCTTTGGCGATGGCGCGCCGCTGCGCCATGCCATCGGTTTCGGCGACGGCGCGTTCGAGCGCCTGTGCCGTATTCAGCACACCGCCTCCGACGCCACGCGCCAGCGGTAGTGCAGGTCGACGCCCTCCTCGCCTTCGAGCACGAAGCCGTGCCGCAGGTAGAAGCGGTTGGCGTCGCTCTTCATGAGCGCGGTGAGCTTGATGTCCAGCCGCTGCGCGCGCGCCTGCGACTTGGCCCATTCCAGCACCCATTCCCCGATGCCCAGGCCCTGGAAGCCGGAGCGCAAGTAGAGGTGGTCGAGGCGCAGCGCATCGCTGTCCTCCGGCTTGAGCGTGACGAAGCCGATGCGTTGGTCGCCATCGAGCACGATGTGGTGCATGTACGGCACGACGAAGCCCGCGCTCAGGCGCTCGCGCGAGCGTGCGGCGTCGAAACGGCCCACGCGCTCCAGGCTCGGGCGCATCGCGTCGATGCGCAGGGCCAGCATGGCTTCGAAATCGCTGGAATCGACCGGCTGCAGCGACAGCCGCGACAAGAGATCGCCCACGTCGCGCCTCAGGCCGTGACCGCCGCGCGAATCTGCTCCAGCACGTCCTTGGCGCTGGCCGGAATGGGCGTGCCCGGCCCGTAGATGCCCTTGACGCCGGCCTCGTAGAGAAAGTCGTAGTCCTGCCGCGGAATCACGCCGCCGACGAACACGATGATGTCGTCCGCGCCCTGCTTCTTGAGCTCGTCGATGATGGCCGGCACGAGCGTCTTGTGGCCGGCCGCGAGCGTGCTCACGCCCACGGCGTGCACGTCATTCTCGATGGCCTGGCGCGCGCATTCTTCGGGCGTCTGGAACAACGGGCCCATGTCCACGTCGAAGCCCAGGTCGGCGAACGCGGTAGCGACCACCTTGGCGCCGCGGTCGTGGCCGTCCTGGCCGAGCTTGGAGATCATCACGCGCGGACGGCGGCCCTGTTCCTCGGCGAAGGCGTTGATTTCGGTCTTGAGGGCTTCCCAGCCTTCGGCGGAGTCGTAGGCAGCTGCGTACACACCGGTCACCTTCTGCGTGTCGGCCCGATGGCGGCCGAATGATTTTTCGAGCGCGTCCGAAATCTCGCCCACCGTGGCGCGCAGGCGCACGGCGTCGATGCTCAGTGCCAGCAGGTTGCCGGTGTTGTTCTCGGCGGCTTCTGTGAGCGCGTCGAGCGCGGCCTGCACGCGGGCGGTGTCGCGCGAGGCGCGGATCTTCTGCAGCCGCGCCACCTGCTGCTCGCGCACCTTCACGTTGTCGATCGAGAGGCTGTCGATCGCGTCTTCGCTCTTGAGCTTGTACTTGTTGACGCCGACGATCACGTCCTTGCCGGAGTCGATACGCGCCTGCTTCTCGGCGGCGGCGGCCTCGATCTTGAGCTTGGCCCAGCCGCTGTCCACGGCCTTGGTCATGCCGCCCATGGCCTCGACCTCCTCGATGATCGCCCAGGCCGCATCGGCCATGTCCTGCGTGAGCTTCTCCATCATGTAGCTGCCGGCCCAGGGGTCGATCACGTTGGTGATGTGCGTCTCTTCCTGGATGATGAGCTGCGTGTTGCGCGCGATGCGGGCACTGAACTCGGTGGGCAGTGCGATGGCCTCGTCGAGCGCGTTGGTGTGCAGGCTCTGCGTGCCGCCGAACACCGCGGCCATGGCCTCGATGGTGGTGCGCACCACGTTGTTGTACGGGTCCTGCTCGGTGAGGCTCCAGCCCGAGGTCTGGCAATGCGTGCGCAGCATCAGGCTCTTGGGGTTCTTGGGGTTGAACTCCTTCATGATGCGGCACCACAGCAGGCGCGCCGCGCGCATCTTGGCCACTTCGAGATAGAAGTTCATGCCGATGGCCCAGAAGAAGCTCAGGCGCCCGGCGAAGCCGTCGACGTCCAGGCCCTTGGCCAGCGCGGTCTTCACGTATTCCTTGCCGTCGGCCAGCGTGAAGGCGAGCTCCAGCGCCTGGTTGGCGCCGGCTTCCTGCATGTGGTAGCCGCTGATCGAGATCGAGTTGAACTTGGGCATCTTCTGCGCCGTGTACTCGATGATGTCGCCGATGATCCGCATGCTCGGCGCCGGCGGAAAGATATACGTGTTGCGGACCATGAACTCCTTGAGGATGTCGTTCTGGATGGTTCCGCTGAGCTGATCCTGCGCCACGCCCTGCTCTTCGGCCGCGACCACGTAGCCCGCCAGCACCGGCAGCACGGCGCCGTTCATCGTCATGGACACGCTCACCTTGTCGAGCGGGATCTGGTCGAACAGGATCTTCATGTCCTCGACCGAATCGATCGCCACCCCGGCCTTGCCGACATCGCCGGTCACGCGCGGATGGTCGCTGTCGTAGCCGCGGTGGGTGGCCAGGTCGAAGGCCACGCTCACGCCCTGCCCGCCGGCGGCCAGCGCCTTGCGGTAGAAGGCGTTCGACTCCTCGGCGGTGGAGAAGCCCGCGTACTGGCGGATGGTCCACGGCCGCACCGCGTACATGGTGGCCTGGGGGCCGCGCAGGTAGGGTTCGAAGCCGGGCAGCGTGTCGGTGTACTTGAGACCCTGCAGGTCGGCCGCGGTGTAGAGCGGCTTCACGCTGATGCCGTCGGGCGTGATCCAGTTCAGCGCGCTCACGTCGCCACCGGGAGCCGACTTGGCTGCGGCCTTGGCCCAGGCTTCGAGATCGGCGGGCTTGAAAGAGGGTTCGGGTGTGCTGCTCATGAGGGGCCGCTTCGCAGTGTCTTGCAGAGGTATTTGCAAATTTGCTTGCACGGATTTGCAAGTCGTTCGCGAGTCTACCCCATCCATAATTATTAATTCAAACCCGATTTTGAAGTACAGTGCGGCCCATGTCCGCCGTCACCCTTACTCCCCGCGCCCTCTATGAAGAGGTGGCCGAGCTGCTGCGCCAGCGGATCTTCCGCCGCGAACTGGAGCCCGGCAGCTGGATCGACGAGCTGAAGCTGGCCGAGGAGTACGGCATCAGCCGCACCCCCCTGCGCGAGGCGCTGAAGGTGCTGGCCGCCGAGGGCCTGGTGACGATGAAGGTGCGGCGCGGCGCCTACGTGACCGAGGTGTCCGAACAGGACCTGGCCGACGTGTACCACCTGCTCTCGCTGCTGGAGAGCGATGCCGCCGGCGTGGTGGCCGAGCGCGCCACCGACGCGCAGCGCGCCGAGTTGAAGGCGCTGCACGCCGAGCTGGAAGCCGCCGCCACCCCCGAGGACCGCGAGCACTTCTTTGCCGTGAACGAGCGCTTCCACATGCGGCTGCTCGCCATCGCGGACAACAAGTGGCGCGACCAGATGGTGGCCGACCTGCGCAAGGTGATGAAGCTCAACCGCCGCAACTCGCTGCTGAAGGCGGGGCGGATCGCGGAATCATTGGCGGAGCACCGCGCGGTGATGGCCGCCATCGAGGCTCGCGATGCCGAGGCGGCCATGGCCCGCATGCGCGAGCACTTCAGGAACGGCCTCGAAGCCGCGAACTAGGCGCTGGCCTCCCGAAAAGGGAACGGCGCTTCAGTCGTGATGGCCGAGGGTGCCGATTTCCCTGGCGATGGCACGCGCCGTGTCCAGCAACAGTGGCGCGATGCGCGTCACCATGGCTTCCTTGGGCATCAGGTAGGCCGGACCGCCGCAGCTGACCGCGTACCGCTCGCCGCGCGGCCCCTGCAGCGCGAAACCGAGGGCGTGGATGTGCGGGTTCCAGTCACCGAAAGAACCGCAGTAGCCCAGGCGCGCATATTCTTCGAGGCCCGCCATGAGATGCGGCTTGATGGTCGGCCAGCTCTCGCCGCTCTCGAGCCGGATCTGCTCCAGCAACTCGGCCTGCTCCGTCGCGGGCAGCGCCGCCAGATACGCCCGGCCGGCTGCCGATGTGGCGATAGTCATTCGGGTGCCGACCTCGATGCGCGAGCTGATCACCGCCGAGCGCGGCCGCAGCGAATCGATCACGAGCATGTCGAGCTCGTCCCGCACACCCATGTGCACGCTGACGCCGGCCGCCTCCGCCAACTCGGCCAGGTGCGGCCGAACCACCGTGCGCAAATCGAAATGCAGCAGGTAGCGGCTGCTCATGTCGAGCAGCGCAGGCCCCAGGCTGAAGCGCTCGTTGTCTTGCGACTGTCGCAAATACCCTGCACTCACCAGCGTGGCGGTGAGCCTCGACACCGTGGCCTTGGGAATTCCCGTGGTATCTGCCAGTTCGCGATTGCCTATGGGTGCCGCCGCCATGCCGATGACCTTGAGGAGAGCCAGGCCGCGAGCGAGCGCGCTCACTTCTTCTTTGCCGCCAATCGCGTCATTCATTGAATCGAAACCTTCTTATTTCCCTGATGCACCTCATTTTTCAGCAAAAAACGGTTGACGTGCCACTTATCATGAAGTAGCAATTTCGAAACAATGTTTCATTTAGCGGCAAACAGGCGTGAAAACACCCGTGCCGAGCGCCGAAGCAGGCGCGCCGGGTTCAGGCCGCCTGGACCGCCGGCTCGTGCGCGAGTGCCATGACCTCGTGCGGCGGCAGCGTCTTGTGCCGATGGTCGCTCCAGACCTGCCGCCAGCGGCGCGCGCCCGGCAGGCCGTTGCGCAAGCCCAGCATATGGCGCGCGATCGACGACCACTGCGTGCCGTGCTCGGCGGCCTCGCGGACCATGTAGTCGCACATCAGCGACTCGACTTCTTCGCGCGTCAGCGCCTGCGGCGCGGCGCCGTAGAACTCGGCGTCCCATTCGGCGAGCCACCAGGGGTTGTGATACGCCTCGCGCCCGATCATCACGCCGTCGAGCAGCCGCAGGTGCTCGTGCACTTGCGCATTGGCCGATATGCCCCCGTTGATCGAGAAATTCAGCGCGGGAAACTCATGCTTCAGCCGGTGCACGAGCTCGTAGCGCAGCGGCGGGATCTCGCGGTTCTGCTTCGGGCTCAGCCCTTGCAGCCACGCATTGCGCGCATGCACGATGAAGGTGTGGCAGCCGGCCTCGCTGACCTGCCCGACGAAGTCGCGCACGAACTCATAGCTCTCGATCTTGTCGATGCCGATGCGGTGCTTTACGGTGACGGGCACGCTGACCACGTCGACCATCGCCTTCACGCAATCCGCCACCAGTTGCGGCTCGTTCATCAGGCAGGCGCCGAAAGCGCCGCGCTGCACGCGCTCGCTCGGGCAGCCGCAGTTCAGGTTGATCTCGTCGTAGCCCCACTCTTCGCCCAGCTTGGCGCAGTGCGCAAGATCCGCAGGCTCGCTGCCGCCGAGCTGCAGCGCCACGGGATGCTCCTCGGCGTTGAAGCGAAGGTGCCGGGGAACGTCGCCATGTATCAGCGCGCCGGTCGTCACCATCTCGGTGTAGAGCAGCGCGTGTCGGGACAGCAGGCGGTGGAGGAACCTGCAATGGCGATCGGTCCAGTCCATCATCGGAGCGACCGAAAGAATTTTCTTGTTTGAATTCAACAACTTATCTCTGTATCCCATACGTCACCGCCCATCGGCCCGAAGGGGCCGGCCAGCCGGTGGAGCACCGGCCGCATCGGCTTCGTAGTTTCTCACGCAGCGTGCGGGTTCAAGACCGCCGCAGGATAGGCCGCGCTCGCGGCCGCGTCTTGTACGCCAGTGATCCCGCCTGCCGGTCCGCTACCTCACCGTGGCCAGCGAGCGCTCCAGCGTCTGGGTCAGTTGCTCGACCGTGTAGGGCTTCCGCAGCCACGACGTGCCCTTCATTGCCGTGGCCGGCTCGGCCTGCCCCGTCACGAAGATCACCGGCACGTGGTGGTCATGCAGGAGCCGTTCGGCCAGGTCGTGGCCCGACAGCGCGGGCAGGCCTATGTCCACCATCACCACGTCGAAAGCGCCATCGAAGAAGCGCGCGATCGCGGCCTCGGCGCTCTTCACGCCCGTTGCCCAGTGCCCCAGGGCTTCGAGCAGCTTCAGGGTGGTGGCGAGCGTGTCGGCATCGTCCTCGACCAAGAGCACCCTGAGCTTTTGTTGTTGTGTTGTCGGCGGCGGTTCTGTTGTCATTGAAATGCATTTTTCCAGACAAATCGCCGCAGCGCAGCGCGTGCGCACCCTTGGGCGCAGAGATCTACGCCAGATAGCGGCCTTGTCTGACTCGGCATGTCGGCCATGAAGGCGCGGGCCGGCCTCGTATCATCCAAAGCCCTGCCCCATGGGCGGCAGCTGCCACGCAGGCACGCGCATGAACACACCCACATCTCTCCTCGACGCCGCCGGACTGCGGCGACTCGCCCTTGCATCCACCCCCGACGCATCGCCGTGCGCCTGCCGCCTCCAGCAAGCCGCGGCCTGGGAGAGCATCACCGAAGAGCGCTGGCCAGAAGCCTTGATGCAGCAGGTCGGCACGCTGCGCGATCCGGATCTGTACGAACCGACTTTCGAGGAATGGCACCCCGCCGGAACGCGCTACGACTCGCCGGACGCGCCGATCTCGGTCACGCACTTTCCGTTCAACCGCTGCAACGTGTACCGCTGCACCGCATGCAAGCTGCTGGTGCTGCGCTACACCGAGTTCGGCGGCTACTACATCGACCACCGCGTGCGGCGCGTCGACCCGGCATTGATCGCCGACTGAGCGCGCACCGGCCCTGCAAGATCGCCCGCGTGCAATTCCTCAGACACCGCCTGCCCTTGCTCCTCGCGCTGGTCGTCACCGCGGCGACGAGCTCCGTGGCGAGCGCCGCGAATGCCGCCGAGCCGGTGCTGCTAGTCACCGCGCCCGCCGCCTTGCGGGCGGCCGAACGCTCCGGTGCCGGATTCGCCCGCTGGTTCGATGCGGCAGCACCGGCATCGAGCGACGGCGTCGCCACCAACGAGTCGCTGGCGCGTTCACCCGCGTGGCGCACCATCACCGGCCCGCTGGGCGACAGCCTCGCCGGCATCCAGCGGCGCGACCGGCAGGCCGGCGTCGGCGTTGCGCGCTATGCGCACCGGCTGTTCGACGCCCGCTGGCTCGCGAGCCCCGATGCGTTCTTCGAACTGGTCGGCGTTGCCAACCGCATGGACCGGCGTCCTTTCCAGAACGGCGCCTGCGGTGAGACGCGGCTGGTGTACCGGCTGGCCTACCGCACCGCCGCGATGCAGTCGCGCCTGCCGATGACCGTCAACGTGGAACTGCGCGGCGACGCGCCCGACGCCGACGGCAGCTGTGCGGCCACGGCCAGGCTCTGGCAGCCGCCGCAGGGCGCGACCGGCGACGAAGCGCTGGGCCGCTGGCTGGTGTCGGCCGACGGCCCCCTGGCGCCCAAGCGCCTGGAACACGCGCGCATCTCGCAGATCACGACCAACCTGCAGAGCGTGCGTTGGCCCTCGGCGGTACGGCCCGACCTGGGCGGTCATGCCGAGTACATGCTGCGCGCCTTCCGCTGGAATGCGGGCACGAAGCGCTACGAGGCAAAGCCGCTCGAAAACACGCCCGATGTCGCAAAGCTCAAGGCCAGCGCGCCGCTGCGCAAGGAATTGCAGCAGTGGCTGCGGCAGCCGGACAACCTGCGCGCGCTCGACGAGGCGACATTGCAGATTCCCGAGAAATTCCTCGCGACCGAAGCGGTGTCGGTCGCACCGCGCGGGCTGGAGCGGCTCGCGAACCGCCCTTTCGAGCAGGTCTTCGCGCCCGGCGAATGGCAGGCGGTGCCCGGCAGCCGCACGCTGCGTTCACCGCAGGCGCTGCTGCGCCGCCTCGACGACCTGAGCTGCATGGGCTGCCACCAGAGCCGCGCGGTCGCGGGCTTTCACCTGCTGGGCGTGGACCGGCGCGGTGCGTCGCGGACCTTCACCACCGGCAACGCGCTCGCGGTGCCGCACTCGCCTCACGTGCAGGACGAACTGGCGCGGCGCACGGCCTATGTGCAGGCTTCGCTGTCGACGCCGCGGCCCGATCCGTTCCGCCCGCTCGCCGAGCCGCTGGAAGCCGACACCGCCGCCGAGCCCGCGACGGTCGGCGCGCGCTGCGAGCCCACGCGCATCACGCCATCGGCCAACCCCTGGCTCGACCGCGCCGAGAAGCTGCCGCGCATCGCCTGCGAAGGCGCGGCCTCGGTGTGCGAGAAAACCTCGGTCGGCTTCCCGGGCGGCATGTGCTCGGGTCCCTGTGACCCGAAGGACCCGAACGGCACCTGCGGCGGCATCGCCATCCTGAGCGACTTCAACAGTTGCCTGGCCGCGAAGAAGCCGTTCGGCGAATGCCTGGCCAAGCACACGCGCCCCGGCAACCTGCGCAGTTGCTCGGCGCAGCAGGCCTGCCGGGACGACTACATCTGCGCGCAGGCCGACGGCCAGCCCGAAGGGCGCGGCGCCTGCATCCCGCCCTACTTCCTGTTCCAGATGCGGGTGGACGGGCACTCCTAGGTTCAGCCGGGACCGGCCTGTAATGGAATGAAATGGATCGGCCTCCGGACGGATGCCAACATCCATCCATCGAACAGGAGGACTACATGGGGATCGCATTTGCCAAAGACTGGGACAACATCAATGGGCTCCAGGCAAAGCATGGATTGCAGTACGCCGATGACTACAACACCCTGGGCGCGTCGAGCTGGCAGCAGATATGCACCATGCTGAACACATGGGCAAAAAGAGAAATCGCCCATAACCATGCCAATGAACTCCACGACGTGGCCACCGCGGTGCTGGACAGTCAAACCGATGTCACGGTCGAACTCGGCTTCCATCAGCTACAGAACTTCAACGGGCAGAGTTACTTTCACATCACCGTCATACATCCGGACGGCAGAAAGTTCCATATGTTCAGCCGGGCCGTCATCTACATGCAGCAGATCGCGCATATAGAAAAAACCATCGAAGGCGGCACCCGGGTTCCCACTTCTTACGAGAAGAGGATCTATACGTACCCCCAACAGCCTTACAACCCCATCGTTTGATCAGGCCTCTTCGTACCAGCGGTCCTTGGCCAGCATCACGCGGTGGTGGCCGTGTCCGGACGGCATCATCGGAAAGCAGTTCTCCTGCGCCGCCACCTCGACGTTGAGGAAGAACGGTCCATCGCTCGCAAGGCACTCGGCCAGCGCCTCTTCCAGTTCGGCCGGGTCGGTCACGCGGCGCGCGCCCCAGCCGAAGGCCTTGGCCAGGGCCACGAAGTCGGGCAGCGCCTCGTTCCAGCTGTGGCTCAGGCGGTTGCCGTGGTTGAGTTCCTGCCACTGGCGCACCATGCCCATGTAGCCGTTGTTGCACAGCACCAGCTTCACCGGCACGCGGTGCTGCACGGCAGTGGACAGCTCCTGGATGTTCATGAGCACCGACGCATCGCCGCTCACGCACACCGTCAGCGCCTCGGGGTGGCCGATCTGCGCGCCGATGGCGGCCGGCAGGCCGTAGCCCATGGTCCCGGCGCCGCCTGAAGTAAGCCAGCGGCGCGGGCTGTCGAAGCGCAGGTATTGCGCGGCCCACATCTGGTGCTGGCCCACGTCGGTCGAGACGATCGCGTCGCGCCCGCCGATGGCGCGGTTCAGCGAAGACATCAGCTGCTGCGGCAGGATCGCGTCCTGGCGCGTCTCGAAAGCCAGGCAGTCTTCGGCGCGCCAGCGTTCGATGCGCGACCACCACGGCGCCAGCCGCTCGGGGGCAAAGCTGTCGGGCAGCAGCGCCAGCAGGCCTTCGAGGATCGTCGCGCAGTCACCCACCATCGGCACGTCGACGTGCACCACCTTGTTGATGCTGCCGGGGTCGATGTCGATGTGGATCTTGCGCGCATGCGGGCAGAACTCGTCGAG
The DNA here is from genome assembly GCF_058809745.1 of Variovorax sp. MPBD4-3. Classification (NCBI taxonomy): domain Bacteria; kingdom Pseudomonadati; phylum Pseudomonadota; class Betaproteobacteria; order Burkholderiales; family Comamonadaceae; genus Variovorax; species Variovorax sp. MPBD4-3. The sequence continues at coordinate 96,330 of NZ_JBXASW010000004.1, read as the reverse complement.
CTTGCCGGTCACGCGGTCGTCGAAGCGCGCACCGATGCACACCACCAGGTCGGCCTCGTGCATCGCCAGGTTGGCCTCGAGCATGCCGTGCATGCCCAGCATGCCGATGAACTTGGGGTCCGACGCCGGGAAGGCGCCCAGCCCCATCAGCGTGAGCGTGCACGGCGCGTGCAGCAGGTGCACCAGTCGCGTGAAGGCTTCGCAGGCCTCGGGGCCGGAGTTGATGAGCCCGCCGCCGCCGTAGATGACCGGACGGCGCGCCGTGGACAGCAGGTCGGCCGCGCGCTGCATCATGGCCTTGGGCGGCATCGCGGCGCGGCTGGTGCGCAGCGCGCGCAGCGGCGCCGGCTCGGGCGCATGGCTCAGGCGGTTGAGCTGGATGTCCTTCGGCACGTCGAGCAGCACCGGCCCGGGGCGGCCGGTGGTGGCGATCTCCAGCGCGCGGCGCACCAGCGAAGGCACGTCGTCCGCCGAGCGCACCTGGCGGTTCCACTTGGTCACCGAGCGCGACATGCCCAGCGCGTCGCTCTCCTGGAAAGCCTGCGTGCCGATCACCGCGGTCGCCACCTGCCCGCTGATGCACAGCACCGGCACCGAGTCGCTCATGGCGTCGAGCAGCCCGGTGATGGTGTTGCCCACGCCGGGGCCGGAAGTGACCAGCACCACGCCCACCCGGCCGGTGCTGCGCGCATAGCCTTCGGCCGCATGCACCGCCGCCTGCTCGTGGCGCACCAGCACATGGCGCAGCCGCGGCTCGCCGTGCAGCGCGTCGTACAGCGGCAGCGCCGCGCCGCCGGGGTAGCCGAAGATGGTGTCGACGCCGCACTCGACCAGCGTGTCGAGCAGGGCTTCGGCACCGTTGCGCACCACGGGGGGCGCCTCGGGGTGGAGGGACAGGGAGGGCGTGAGGGGTAGGTCGAGCAGTCGCATGCCGTCGATTCTTCCGGTTTGAGCGCAAAATATGCATCTTTCTTTTGGCTCTTCTGACTCGATTCATGAAAATCAATCGGCAAATCATCGGTGACAACGAAGGATCTTTCGACAAGACCGATCTGGCGATCCTCCGTGTGCTGCTGCTCGATTCCCGCAAGACCCTGCAGGAGATCGGCAACGAGGTCGGCCTGTCGCCCACCAGTTGCTGGACGCGCATCAAGAAGCTCGAGGCCACGGGCGTCATCAAGCGCTACACGGTCGACGTCGATCCGGCCAAGCTGGGCTACCACGACTCGGTGATCGTGCAGGTCACGCTGGAGAGCCACACCGACGAGACTCTCTACGACTTCGGCCGCGTGCTCGCGACCATCCCCGAGATCCAGGAGGCCTACCTGGTATCAGGCGACTACGACTACTACATCCGCATCGCCGTGCGCGACACCCGCGACTACGAGCGCCTGCTGCGCGAGAAGCTCTACAAGATCCCCGGCATCCGCCACAGCAAGTCGCACTTCGTGCTGCGCGTGCTGAAGGAGACCAGCGTGCCGGTCATCTGAAGCCCGGCTCAGAGCCGGACCAGTTCGACCCGGCGGTTCTTCGCGCGCCCCGCCTCGCTGTCGTTCGGCGCCACGGGCTCGGCCGACCCGGCACCGCGGGTCGTGAAGCGGCGCGGGTCCACGCCGGCCTTCACCAGCGCCGCGATCACCGCCAGCGCGCGGCGCTTCGAGAGATCGTCGTTGTGCTTCGCGTCGCCCTGCGCATCGGTGTGGCCCACCACCGAGAGCTTCAGCGGCGGATTGCCGCGCATGAGCTTGGCCATTTCGTCGAGCGTGGGCTGCGACTCGGGCCTGATGACGTCCTTGTCCAGGTCGAACAGGATGCCGTAGAGGTTCACGCGCCCTGTCTCCGCCAGGCTCTTCTGCATGGCCGTGGCATCGACGAAGACGATCTTGTTGTCTTCCATCGCCTTGGTCTCGACCACCCGCACGAAGGCGTGGTTGCCCACGTCGGCGTTGTGCTCGGCCAGCGCGATGCTGGCGTACACGGTGCCCGTGGGGCCGGTCTTCTTCGCCAGCAGGTAGCGGCCGCTCACCGCGAAGTAGTTGCGCGCGTAGTCGCCCCGGCTGCCCAGGCGCGGCCATTCGGGCTCGTCGAAGGCCAGCGCAAAGTCGTAGGGCGTGGTGGTGTCGACGCTGCCCGGGCGCGGCCTGTAGCACGACGCATTGGCCGTGCCGCAGGTGAACAGCACCTCGAAGCCCTTGGCCTTGAGGCTGGACTCGTAGTTGCGCTGCACCTCGAGCAGCGAGCGCTCCTTGGGCAGGCGGTAAAGGTAGAGCGTGACCTTGCCCTCGACCCGCAGCAGGTCGGGCTTGCCGCCGCCCCAGTTCTGGAACGGCTCCTTGATGAGGCCGACCTCGTCGTACGCGGCGGCCTTGTAGCCGTCGAGCACCGCGCACTCGTAGCGGCCGACCAGCGGATGGTCCTTGGCGGGCTCGGCGGCGAATGCGCCGGCAAGCAGCAACGGCGACAGCAGAGCCGCGCCGGCCAGGCGCGTGCATCGGGCAATGAAAGAAGTCTTTGTCATCGAAGGCATCGGCTGGAACGGCGATGCGCTTCATGCTAGGCAGTGAAGCCTCCGCTGTGCATTCGACGGATGGCCTATGCCGTGGCCGGACCGGCCCGGCCACCCCTGGCTCAGCGCATCAACGTATTCGACGGCAAGGTCTCGTCCAGCAGCTTGCGCGCCGTCTCGATGCCCGCCACCGGCAGCAGCTTGGGGTCGAGCAGGCCGACCTGCACCAGCACGCTGGCCTGGTCCCAGTAGATGTGCTCGTGGTAGAGCTTGTCGCCACGGAACTTGATGACGGCCAGCAGCGGCACTTCCACCCGCTTGCCGGTGGGCGCCACGCCGGGCAGCATCCACGGGATCTCGGTGGTGTGGGTGAAGCTGAACAGCAGTTCGTCGACCACCTGGGTGGCGCCGATGGTGCGCGAGATCGAGGTGAGCGCGGTGTCCGGCGGGTTGCTGTTGACGAAGTGGTTCGTATAGAACGCGTGCAGATCCTTGTAGCCCACGCCGCCGGTCATGGTCGGAATGTGGTTGACGTAGGGCTCGGCCACCATGGTGCGCATGGTGTCGTCGACGTTGCGCGTGGCGAACTCGTATTCGCAGTGCTTGTCCCACAGCGCCGAGAGGTCGTAGTGCGGGCCGATCGCGTCTTTCAGCGTGGCGATGCTGCGCTCGTGCGCCATGAGCGCCGAAGGCTTGTGGAAATGCTCGCCGCCCGCGCGTGCGAAGGCGTGGTCCATGCCGGGGTAGACGTACAGCGACACGCCCGGCCGGCCCTTGAGCGCGGCCAGGATGCGGTCGCGCGCCTCGGGCGGGCAGAACTTGTCGAGCTCGGCGATGTGCAGGGTCAGCGGGCACTTGATGTTGTCGGCCTCGTCCAGCGCGGCGTCGATGCCCACGCCGTAGTAGCCGACCACCGCATCGGCGTCGGTGCGGCAGGCGCTGAGGTAGGCGAGCTTGCCGCCGAGGCAGAAGCCGAGCACGCCGACCTTCTTTTCCGTTACCTCGGCACGGGCGCGCAGCGCGTCGATGGCGGTCTGCATGTCCTGCATGCCCTTGGCTTCGTCGAAGCCTCCGTACAGGGCGAAGGCACGCTGCCAGTCAGCTTCGCTGTAGCCCAGCTCCACGCCGGGCTCCTGGCGCCAGAACAGGTCGGGCACCAGCACCACGTAGCCTTCCTCGGCGTAGTAGTCGGCCACCTCGCGCATCGTGTGGTTGATGCCGAAGATTTCCTGGGCAATCACGAGGCCGGGGCCGGTGCCCGCCTCTGGCAGCGCCAGGTAGCCGCGAAAGGCGCCGCTGCCGTCGGCGGCCTGCATCTGGATGTACTGGCCCGGGGCCTTGGTTTTCTCTTGCATGTGGGTTCTCCGTTCTATTGCAAACATTCCGGGTGCCGCGTCGTCACCTGGTAGTAGCCCGAGTGAAAGACCAGCGGCTCGCCGTCGAAGCGGTCGTAACGCTCGACCTCGCCGATGAAGATGAGGTGATCGCCCCCGTCATACTGCCTGACATTGCGGCAGACGAAGCGCGCAATGACATCATTGAGCAAGGGTACGCCCGCCGTGCCCTCGCAGCAGTCCACGCCGCCGAACTTGTCGGCCTGCGGCGTGGAGAACTGGCGCGACAGGTGATGCTGGTGCGCCGCCAGCACGTTGATGGCGAAGTGGCTGGCGCCGGTGAAGTCCGCCACGCTGGGCGCGTTGCGCGCCAGGCTCCACAGCACCAGGGGCGGATCGAGCGACACCGACGAGAACGAGTTGGCCGTCATGCCCACGCGGCGCCCGTCGATGGCGCGCGTGGTGATGACGGTCACGCCGGTGGAAAACTGGCCCAGCGCCTTGCGGAAGTCGCGGCGGTCGAAGCGGTCGGCCACGGCCTCGCGCGCCCTGTCCTCCAGGAAGCGGTCGGCCTGCGCCGCATCGAACCACCAGGGCGCGAAGGCGCGCGGATCGTCGAAGCCGTTGACCACCGTGCTCGCGACCGAGGGCATGTGCGTCGCGCTCTGCAGCAGCTTGTGAAGGTGCGGCGTGGGCGGCGCGAGCAGGCTGCGGGTCCAGTCGGTGGCCCAGCGGGCGTAGCCCTCCCAGTAGCGGTCGAAGGTCTCCTGCATCCAGGCCGCGTCGAAGGGTGCGCCGGCGTTTTCGAGGATGCGCTGCAGGTAGATGTGGGCGCTCTTGGCCGCGTTGTTCGAGCCCTGCCCGGTGATCGGGTCGTTGAGCACCACCACGTCGGCCATGCCCAGCACCCGGCGCCCCGAGGGCAGCGTGGCGACGGGCTTGCGCACAGTGGGCGCGAAGCTGCCGACGAGGATGCCGTTGTCGTCGGTCAGCGCGATGTCCCGACAGCGCTCGGCCTCCCAGGGCAGGAAGGTTTCGAGGATCTGCCTGCTGCGCGCCAGGTGCTCCTGCGGCGTCTTCACGTCTGCCCAGCAGTCCATCGGCCCGCCAGGAATGCCTTCGAACACCATGATCTCGCACGGGCCGCTGGTCGTGAGCGCGGGGAACACGAAGTACTCGCCCACGCCGGGAATCAGGTTGAAGCACACGGCCGGGAACGGCTCGCGCGGCTTCATGCCCTTCACGTAGGTCAGCGCCAGCACGCGCTGCGGTGCGTCGAATGCGCTGCGTTCGGCGTCGCGCTCGAAGAGCTTTGCGATCTCGCCCTTGCCGCTGGCCACCACCACCAGTTCATGCGTGCGCGCGCACGCCTCCAGGGCATCGAGCCCCACGGCCTTCAGCACGATCCGGCCGCCGCGCTGCTCGAAGGCGTTCATCCAGCCGTGGATCTTGACGCGCTGGTCGACCGACTGCGCCGCGCCGTCGAGCCGGGCGCTCCACTCGATGGCCTTGCCGCCCTGCGGGTTGCGCACCGTCATGCCGATGCCTTCCACGCGCGGGCAGTCGTCGGCCCAGAAGTCGAGCCCGAGTTCCCGCTCGGTCTGCAGCGCGGTCTCGAACATGCACTGGCTGGACATGACCGGCCCCTCGAGAATTTCCCGCGCGCCGCGGTTCGAGTAGACCGTCACCTCGTGCCCGGCCGCCTGCAGGCCCAGCGCAAGCTGCATGCCGGACTGGCCGGCGCCGACGATGGCTACGCTGCGTTTCATGGCGTCGTCAGGCCGCCGCGGCGGCGCATGTGTCGATGTAGCGGTCGGCCTCCACCGGGTCTGCGAACCACGGGAAGAAGGTGCGCGGATCGTCGAAGCCGTTGGCGAAGGCGCTGGCCAGCGTCGGCATCGCGCCGGCGCTGCCGAGCAGCTTCAGCACATGGGGCGGCGGCGGCGTGAGCAGCATGTTGGTCCACTGCGTGACCCACTGCGAATAGCCGAACCAGTAGCGGTCGAAGGTCTGCTGCATCCACGAGGCATCGGCCGCGCCCTCGCCGCGCGCGAGGATGCTCTTGAGGTACACGTCGGCGCACTTGGCCGCGTTGTTCGAGCCCTGGCCGGTGATCGGGTCGTTGAGCACCACCACGTCGGCCAGGCCGAGCACCTTGCGCCCCGAAGGCAGCGTGGCCAGGGGCTTGCGCACCGTGGGCGCGAAGCGGCCGGCGAGGATGCCGTTGTCGTCGGTCAGCTCGATGTCCTTGCAGCGCCCGGCTTCCCACGGCGTGAAGGTGTCGACGATCCACTTGCTGCGCGCCAGGTGCTCCTGCGGCGTCTTCACGTCGGCCCAGCAGTCCATGGGGCCGCCCGGAATGCCTTCGAACACCATGATCTCGCACGGGCCGCTGGTCGTGAGCGCGGGAAACACGAAGTACTCGCCCACGCCGGGAATCAGGTTGAAGCACACGGCCGAGAACGGCTCGCGCGGCTTCATGCCCTTCACGTAGGTCAGCGCCAGTGCGCGCTGCGGCTTGTCGAAGGTCGACTTGTGGGCGTCGCGCTCGAAGAGCTTCGAGATCTCGCCCTTGCCGCTCGCCACCAGCGTCAGGTCATGCGTCTGCGTGCAGGTTTCGAGCTCGTCGATGCCCGCGTCCTTGAAGACCAGCTCGCCGCCCTTCTTCTGGAATTCGGCCATCCATGCCGGGATCTTCACGCGCTGGTCGACCGACTGCGCGCTCGAATGCAGCCGTGCCGCCCAGTCGATGGCCTTGGCGCCCTTCTGCTCGGGATGCGGCACCGCCAGCCCGATGCCGTCGACCGTGGGGCATTCCCTGGCCCAGTGGTCGAGGCCAAGGTCTCGCTCGATCTGCAGCGAGGTGTGGAACATGCACTGGCTCGACATCACCTTGCCGTTGCGTATGTCGTCCGCCGTGCGGTTGCTGAACATGGTGACTTCGTAGCCCGCGCCCAGCAGGCCGAGCCCCAGTTGCAGGCCCGACTGGCCTGCGCCGACGATTGCGATCCGCTTCATTGTCTTGCTCCTTGCTTGGTTGCTTGCTTGCTTGCTGGTCAGTCCATCAGCTTGGGAATGGCCGGCACGGCCTGCTCGGGGCCCATGGCCGCGTAGCCTCCGTCCACCGCGTAGTCGGCGCCGGTCACGAAGCTCGCGTGGTCCGAGCACAGGAAAAGCACCACCTGCGCCACCTCGTCGGGGTCGCCCACGCGGCCCAGCAGATGGAAAGGCGCGGCCACGCGGTCGGTCTTGGCGCGGTCGCCGTTGCTCAGGCGGTCCATCACGGCCGACCATGTCCAGCCCGGCGACACGCTGTTCACGCGGATGCGGTCGCCCGCCAGGTCCATGGCCATGTTGCGGGTGAGCTGCGCCATCGCGGCCTTGCTGACCGGATACAGCCAGCGCCCGGTCTGCGCCACGCGCGAAGAGATGCTCGTGAAATTGACCACCGCGCCACCGCCCGCCGCCACCATGTGCGGATGCACCGCCTGCAGCATCGCCACCGCGCTGGCCACGTTCACGTTGAACGAGCTGAGCCAGTCGGCGCGCGGCGACTTGAAGCCGTCGTCCACGTAGGAGCACGCGAGGTTCACCAGAAAGTGCACGCCGCCGTGCCGCTGCGCCGCCTGGGCCACGCATGCCGCCACCTGGGCGTCGTCGGTGATGTCGGTGTGCGCGAAAAGCGCGCCGGCGCCCAGCGAATCGGCCAGCGCCTGTCCGTTGCCGGCGTCGATGTCCGCAATGGCCACCTTCACACCGGCGGCGTGCAGCGCGCGCACCACGCCGGCTCCTATCAATGTGGCACCGCCGGTGACGATGGCGCTCCTGCCTTCGAGTCCCTTGAACATGACGCTGGCTCTCCTGTTACGGTGGATCAACCGGGCCGGGCTGGCCCGTGGGGTCGTACGTTAGGAGGCCGGGGCGCGCGCACGCATCCCGCAAGCGCAGGCGCTGTCCCTGCCGCGCATGTTTTTCGAGCAGGGGCGACCCGAATTGTGGGCGGGGATGGTTTTTGCTACGGTGCCCCAGCCCCATGGAAACCGCCGCCACGACCCCACGGCTGCCGCTGCAGCGCTACCGACTGTTCGAAAGCCACGACATGGACGAGGCGCGTGAAAGCGTGGCCCGCGTGTTCTGCCCGCACGGCCTGACCATGCTGCGGCCGCGCACCGAACTGGACGCCTGCCACCACAGCGCGCGCCTGCACCGGGACGTGAGCCTCAACTATGTGCAGTACGGGCCGGGCGTGCAGATCGACCCGGGCTATCTGCAGGACTTCTTCCTGCTGCAGATTCCGCTGCGCGGAGGCGCGGACATCCGCTGCGGCGCGCAGCAGGTCGATGCCACGCCCAGCCTGGCATCGCTGCCGTCGCCGACCGAACAGCTCTCCATGCGCTGGGCCGACGACAGCCCGCACCTGATCGTGCGGCTGGCCCGCCCGGCGCTGCAGTCGCGGCTGGAGGCGCTGCTGCAGGCGCCGGTGCGCCAGGCGCTGACGTTCGAGCTCGGCGTGCCGCTCGACAACCCCGCGCTGGCGCCGCTGGTGCATTTCATCGACTACCTGCGGCTCACGCTCGACGCGGGCAACTCGCTGCAGGCCGGCGGCAGCCGCCTGGCCGAGCATGCCGAGGCCTACCTGATGGCAAGCCTGCTGATGTCGGCGCGGCACAACCACTCGGGCGCCCTGGCCGGCGATGCGCAGCGCGGCCTGCTGCCGCGCGTGGTCCGCAAGGCGCAGGAGTTCATGGCGGCGCACGCCGAGCAGCCGGTGTCGCTGGCCGACGTGTGCCGCGAGGTCGGCTGCAGCGCACGCGCATTGCAGCTGGCGTTTCGCCAGCATGCGGGCCAGGGTCCGATGGAGTTCCTGCGCGAACTCAGGCTCGACAGGGTGCGGGCCGACCTGGTGGCGGCGGCGCAGCGCGACGACGGTGGCGGCGTGCGCGAGACGGCGGAGAAATACGGCTTTCTTCACCTCGGCCATTTCGCGGCGCAGTACCGCGCCCGCTTCGGCGAAAAGCCCTCCGAGACGCTAGCGCATAGGGCTTGCGCCGACAAAACCAAGATACTATGAGAATAGTTCTTATTTGATAAAAGGCGTCGAACCGGTTATTCGTTCGAGGCCCGCCGACCTGGCTCAAGACGCATCCGCGCGGCTCACCACCGTGCCACGCCGCCTCGACAGCATGACCGCTTCAAACGTTTCTCCTTCCCGCGTCGCCTGGCGCATCGCCGCCGGCATGCTCGGCGGCTACGCCTTCACCTGGGGCTTCATCGCGCTGGCCATCGGCCTGCTGTTCGCAGCCCGCATGGAATTCCACGACGCCGAGGCGCTGGGCTACATCGTGGGCTTCATCGTGTTCCTGGTCGCGTTCCTCTGGGCGTTCTCGGCGCACAGCCTGGCGCGCGTGTGGCTCGTGCTGGCCGGCGGCGGCGCGCTCATGGCCGGTGCCGCCTGGCTGGTGCAGCGCACGCTGCTCTGATCGTCGACGCGCACGCCCAAGGAGACCCAAGTCCGTGTTCCAGAATTTCCGCCTCTCGATGGCCTGGCTTCATACGTGGTTCGGCCTTGTGCTGGGCTTCGTGCTGATGGCCGTCTTCTTCTTCGGTTCGCTGTCGGTGTTCGACCGCGAGATCGACCGCTGGGCGATTCCCTCGACCCGCTTCGAGCCGCAGCCCATGCCATCGTTCGACAAGATGCTGCTGCCCGTCTTCCAGGACATGAAGCCCAGCGCCCAGAGCATCGAGCAGGCCCGCAGCCGCGTGAGCGGCCCCATGGCCGACAGCTTTCCGGTGGTCAAGAGCTGGGGCGCCTACACCACGCACCGCGACCCGGTGCTCAGCCTGTTCTCCAGCTATGAGCTGCCCAATGCCAAGGACCCCGAAGACAGCGTGTTCGGCGACCGCACCATCGACCCGCGCAACGGCAGGCTGCTGCCCGACGACCACCTGAAGATCGGCAGCCAGTTCTTCTACCCGCTGCACTACAGCCTGCACCTGGAGTGGAAGAACCTGGGCTACTTCATCGTCGGGTTCTCGGCGCTCGTCATGCTGGTGGCGCTGGTCAGCGGCGTGGTCATGCACCGCAAGATCTTCCGCGAGCTCTTCACCTTCCGCCCGCGCAAGCACACGCAGCGCAGCACGCTCGACCTGCACAACCTGACCGGCGTGGTGGCGCTGCCCTTCCATTTCATCTTCGCCTTCTCGGGGCTGGTGATCTTCGGCAGCATCTACTTTCCAATCACCGACACCCAGCTCAAGCCGCTGCACGACCTGCATGAAAAGCACGAGGCAATGGAAACCGGCCTGCCGCACGACCGCGCGGGCGTGCCCGGCACGCTGGCCTCGGTGGACGCCATGGTGGCCGAGGCCAAGCGCCGCTGGGCCGCCAAGGACATGGCCGGCGACGTGGGCTTCCTCAGCGTGCAGCACGTGGGCGACGCCAACAGCTACGTCAGCGTGTACCGCGCCGGCACCGACCGCATCGCGCTGACCGGCGAAGGCATCCACTTCAAGGCCTCGACCGGCGAGGTGCTGCGCGAAGACCCGCCGCTCACGCCCGTGGCCAGCGTCAACACCTTCCTTACAGGCCTGCACCTGCAGCACTTCCGCCACTGGCTGCTGAGGTGGCTGTATGTGCTGGGCGGCCTCTCGGGCTGCGCGTGCATTGCCACCGGCTTCGTCTTCTTCGTGGAAAAGCGCAAGCGCCAGCATGCGAAGCAGGAGCGCGGCGGCGCGCGCTGGGTCGACGCCTTCGCGGTGACCACCGTGACCGGCATGCTCGTCGCCACGCTGGCCATGCTGATCGGCAACCGCCTGCTGCCCGACGACCTGCCGGCGCGCGGCGACTGGGAAAAGTACATCTTCTGCGGCGCATGGCTGCTCGCGTTCGCGCACGCCATCTGGCGCACCGCGCCTGTTGCCGAGGCGCGCATGGCGCCCGCCTGGGCAGAGCAGTGCTGGGCCGTCGCCGTGATGGCCGTGGCCGCGGTGCTGCTGAACTGGGTGACCACCGGAGACCACCTGCTGCGCACCATCGGCCAGGGCTACTGGCCGGTGGCGGGCGCCGACCTTTTCATGCTCGCCAGCGCCGCGGTCGCGGTCATGGCCGCACGCAAGCTCGGCCGCCGCACCGGCGTGACCTCCGCTCCGGCGGCACCTCGCGCGGCCTCCGCCAGCGTTGAGGAGAGCGCCCGTGCCTGACGCCCTCCTCCTGCTGCTGGCCGTGCTGGCCAACATCGCCGGCCTCGGCTGGCTCGCGCTGGCCATGGATGTTCATTGGGAACAGGCGTTCGGCCCGGTGCCCGCGTCGCGGGGCACGGTGGTGCTGCTGCGCGTGCTTGGCGTGTCGGGGCTGGTCGCGTCGCTGCTGCTGTGCCTGGCAGTCGACCACGCTTCGATGGCTTCGCTGGTGTGGTTCATGACGCTGGCCGGCGCCGCGCTGGCCATCGCGTTCACCGCGGCCTGGAAGGCCCGCTGGCTGGCCTTGCTGGCGGCCTGGGTTCGTCCGGCCGCCTGACACGCCCCCCTCCACACACGGGGCCGAGCCAGTCCGCCGCCCCCGCCTGTCACGAAAAAGTATTCCCCTGTGGCGGGGGAAGCCGGCTTGACCAACGACATAATGGCGGCCGCGCGCGGTAGCGGGCCGGTCCCGGCACTCATCCGGCGCACCTAGAGCAAGCTGAACAAGATTTCCAAGGCAGAAGCGATCTATGAGGCTTGGCCGCAAAGGCTGTTGGCGAATCGGCCGGTCGATCGCGAAGCTCTGGCTGGCGTTGCTGCTGGCCATCCTGCCCTTTGCGCACGCCGACGAACCGCCGCGGAACGCGTACACCGCCGTCCACATCACCCGGGCGGAACTGCTGTCCGTGACGGGTACGGGCTATTCCCTCCCGCCCCAGCAGATCGAAGACACCACCTTGCCGAGCGCCGGCTGGAAGCCTGTCAGCCTCCCATACACGGCCTTGCGTGAACTGGTGCCCACGGCGTCCAGCGGCACGCGGGCCGTCACCGACTGGTACCGCATCGACCTGTCGGGCCAGCCCCGGACGACGCAGCAACGCGTTCTCTACCTCCCGCGCTGGAAGACCCTGGGGCACATCGCGGTCTACGGCGACGGCGTGCTGCTCTACCAGTCGCACGGCAGCCCCGTCCACAACGGCTACAACCATCCGCTGCTGCTGCCGCTGAACGCGACCGCGAACACGCTGTCCCCGAAGTCCGTGCTGATCCGGGTCGACCGCCTGCGCAACAGCGGAAGCGGGTTCTCCACGGTGTGGGTGGGCGACGAGCATGCCCTGGCCTGGCGCTACCAGTCGCGCCAGATGCTGCAGGTGCAGTTGCCGTTCATGGGCAGCGCGGCGTTCCTGGCGGTGGGCGCGTTCGCATTCGCGGTGTGGCTGGGCAAGCGGCGCGAATCGCTCTACCTGCTGTTCTTCGCCATCTCGGCCGTGGCGTTCCTGCGCATGCTGCACTACTACGTGGGCGGCAGCTACCTGCCGATTTCGGACGAATGGTTCGAATGGGTGACCGTGGCCAGCCTGCTGTGGCTGATCGTCCTCATCCACCTGTTCCTGCAGCGCCTGCACCAGCAGCCCTCGGCCTGGCTGACCCGGCTGGCGCTGGGCCTGACGCTGGCCTGCAATGTCGCGACGCTGCCGCATGTGTCGACGTCGATCGTCAGCCTCTACCTGTTCACGCCGCTGCTCAACCTGGCGGTACTGCCGGTAGCGGTGCTGATCTTCGCGGTGAACCTGCGCAAGGCCCTGCGGGCGCAACTGCCGGAAGGGCGGCTGGTGGCGGGCTGGACGGTGTTCGCCGTCGTGTTCACCTCCTACGATGGGCTCCTGCAGAACAACCTGGTCAGCCCGGAGAGCGTGTACACCTCGCCCTACGCCGTCATCGGCCTGTTCTTCGTCTTCTCGTTCATCATGTTCCAGCGCTACACCGGCGCGTTCGCCGAAGTGGGCCGGCTGAACACCGAACTGGTCCTGCGGCTGCGGGCACGCGAAGCCGAACTGGAGCAAAGCTACCAGCGCCTGCGCGTCATTGAGAACCAGCAAATGCTCAACGCCGAACGGCGGCGCCTGATGCAGGACATGCACGACGGCCTGGGCTCGTCGCTGATCAGCGCCATCCGCTCGGTCGAGCGAGGCACCATGAACGAGGCCGAGATTTCCAGCGTGCTCAAGAGCTGCATGGAAGACCTGAAGCTGGTCATCGACTCCATGGAAAGCGTGGACGCCGACCTGCTGCTGCTGCTGGCGACCCTGCGCTTTCGCCTGGCGCCGCGCATCGAGGGCGCCGGCGTTGCGCTGCGCTGGGAGGTACAGCCCGTGCCCGTGCTGGCCTGGCTGGACCCGAACAGCGCATTGCACATCCTGCGCATCGTGCAGGAATGCGTGGCCAACGTGCTGCGCCATACGCGGGCCTCGACCATCTGCTTCAGCACCGAGACGACCGACGACGGCGTGTGCGTGGTGATCGAGGACAACGGCGAGGGCTTTGCCGTGGAAGAGGCCCTGCGCCGGCACGGCCGCGGCTTGCGCAACCAGCAGCAGCGTGCGCAGGCCATCGGCGCCAGGGTGAGTTGGGAATCCGGCAGCGCCGGCACCCGGTTCACGCTCTGGCTGCCTCTGCACCGCGACGCCGACACCATGAAGGCGCCGGATCCGGTTTGAGCTCCGTCAGAGGCCGGCGGCGATCTGATCGCGCAGCCACCTGTGCGCGGGATCGCGGTGCCGGCGCTCGTGCCAGAGCATCGCCATCTCGTAGCCGGGCACCTCCAGCGGTGCCTCCACGACACGCAACCCGGCCGCGACGCGCGCCAGCCGCTCGGGCAGCATCGCAACCATGTCGGTGCGAGCCAACACCGACACCATGAAAAGAAAGTGCGGCACCGACAGCGCCACGCGCCGCGTCAGGCCCTTTTCGGCCAGCGCCTCGTCCGTCGGCCCGGCAAAGCCACCGCCGCCGGGCGACACCACCACATGCTCCAGCGCGCAGAACTGCGCGAGCGACGGCCGCCGTTTCAGGCGTGGATGCCCTTCCCGCCCGGCCAGCACATAGCGCTCGTGGAACAGCACGCGCCGGTGCAGCCCGGGCTGCGCGCCCACACTGGTGTGAAAGAACAGGTCGACCTCCGCCTGCTCCAGTTGCCGCGCCATGCGCGAGGGCACCGCCTCCACCACGGCCAGCCGCGTGTGCGGCGCCGCGGCACGCAGCCCGGCCAGCGCCGGCAGCAGGATGGCCGACTCGGCATAGTCGGCAGCGGCCACGCGCCAGGTGGTCGTCGCCTCGGCAGGGTCGAAAGGGCGCGTGGGCGCCACCGCGCGGCCCAGCGATTCGAGCGCCTCGCGCAGAGGCTCGCGCAGTTCGTCGGCGCGCGCGGTGGGCCGCATGCCGCGCTGCGCGGGCACAAGCAGCGGGTCGCCGAAAGCTTCGCGCAGCTTGGCGAGTTGCACGCTCACGGAGGGCTGCGACAGGTTCAGCCGCTCGGCCGCGCGCGTGACGTTGCGTTCGGCCAGCAGCGTGTCGAGCGTGACCAGCAGGTTGAGGTCGAGCCGGCTGAAATTGTTCATGGCAATTCCTGGAATTCATACTATTCATTTCCAATATATCGCCAGGAAACCTAACCTGCGGGCATCTTCATTCGAACCTCCGCGAAACATGAACATCCTGCTCGTACTTGCCCATCCCGAAGCCGCTTCGCTTAACGGCTCGCTCCATCGCTTCATGCTCGAGCACCTGACGGCCATCGGCCATTCCGTGCAGGTATCCGACCTGTACGCCATGCGCTGGAAGCCCGCGCTCGATGCCGACGACTTCCCCGCGCGCGACACCGCCGCGCGCTTCGACCCCGTGCTCGACTCGCTCCGTGCGTTCGAGACTGGAACGCAAACCGCTGACATCGCCGGCGAACAGAAAAAACTGCTGTGGGCGGACGCCGTGATCCTGCAGTTCCCGCTGTGGTGGTACTCGATGCCCGCCATCCTCAAGGGCTGGGTCGAGCGCATCTATGCCTATGGCTTTGCCTACGGACTCGGCGAACACTCGGACACCCACTGGGGTGACCGCTTCGGCGAAGGCGTGATGGCCGGCAAGCGCGCGATGCTGGTGGTGACGACCGGCGGCTGGGCATCGCACTACGCGCCGCGAGGCATCAACGGGCCCATGGACGACCTGCTGTTTCCCATCCAGCACGGCATCCTGTACTACCCGGGCTTCGACGTGCTGCCGCCGTACGTGGTGCATCGCACGAACAAGATCGACGATGCAGCCTACGCACGCATCACCGGGGAACTGGGTCAGCAACTCGACACGCTCTTCACGGCCGAGCCGATCCCGTTCCGCCCACAGAACGCCGGCGACTACGACATTCCCGCCCTCACCCTGCGCGAGGACATCGCGCCGGGCAAGACAGGCTTTTCGGTGCACACCGCTTAAGGCAGCACCGGATTCGCGACCGCGTTGGCAATTGCCGCGTCGGCATCCACGCGCAGCATGAAGCGCCTGGCCACGAGATCGTTGGCGGCCGTGGTCACTGCCGCCACGTAGCCTGCCTGGTCCACATAGCGCTCCTGCAGCGACGGGCGCGGGTCGCTCCCGCGCAGCGCCGCCGTCTTGGCAAATGCGAAGTAGGAGCCGAACAGGCCCGCCTGGTCGATGCGCCCGGGCTGATTCGTGTAGTTCCAGCCGGTGTTGGTGCCCAGCGGCACGGCCACGTCGATGCTGCGGATGCCCGCGATGTCGTTGCCGTCGGCATCGACCTGCGGCACCAGGATCGCGTAGTCGCGCCCCAGGTAGGCCGGCGGCACCTGGGTGGCGATGCCGCTCTCGTCCTGCGGCCGGTAGCCGGGGCCCCAGTCGAGCAGCGAGTAGGTGTTGACCAGCCCCGTGTAGCTCACCCCGGGAATGGCCGGGAACGCGACCCGCGCCGGGCGCACCAGCGTGCCGTCGGCGATCCTGGGCACCTGGTTGTCGGGCGGCGTGGTGCCCTTGACGACCCAGTCCTCCAGGTTCTGGTACAGCGCACGCACGACCGGGATCGCGCCCGTGTTGGCATTGG
The DNA here is from genome assembly GCF_058809745.1 of Variovorax sp. MPBD4-3. Classification (NCBI taxonomy): domain Bacteria; kingdom Pseudomonadati; phylum Pseudomonadota; class Betaproteobacteria; order Burkholderiales; family Comamonadaceae; genus Variovorax; species Variovorax sp. MPBD4-3. The sequence goes on along the minus strand of NZ_JBXASW010000004.1, from coordinate 80,426 downwards.
TCGCATACAGCGCCCCGGCGCCCGCGCCCGGCACCGACGCGAGGCCCAGCAGGTGGTGCGAGCTGGCGTAGTAGTAGATGCGCGCGTTGCCGGGCTGCACCAGGTCGGCCGTGCCCCAGGCGTCGGTCAGCAGCGGCGAACCCTGCAGCGTCCAGAACTCGGTGCCGCTGAAGCCGATGAAGAGCTTGGGACAGGTGCCGCTCGCCTCGCAGCGCGACAGGATGCCGCCGCGCCGCTGGGCCACGTCGTCCACGTAGTCCTTCGACAGGCCGCGCGTGCCGCCCTGGCCGAAGGCCGTGTGGTCGGCGCGCACGCCACCGCCGCCGCCGGGCACGGAGAAGCGCATGTTGATGTTCGTCTGCCGCGCCGCGATCTGCGCGAACACGCCGTCGAACACCTTGGCGCCCGAGCGGTCCTCGTTGAAGCCGAGGTGCACGAAGGTCTTCATGAAGTTGCCGCACTGCGAGACGCCCGAGGCAATCGTGTTCCTGATCGCGGCCGCCACCGGGTTGGCGGTACCCGCCGCATCGGCGGAGTCCCGATGGAAGAAGCTGATCATGTCGCGCAGCGCCGCGAGGCCGAGGCCCATCACCTTCGGGTCTTTCGCGACGTAGACCAGCTCATACAGATAGGCCGGGTCCCACTTGTCCCTGAGGCACACGCTGGTCTCGTCGGGCGTGCCGGGGAACGGCGTGGCGGCACCGCACTTCGCAAACTTCCAGTCGCTCGCCGGAATGAGCTGGCGCGCGTCGCCCTCGTTGATGCGGCGCGTGAGCACGTAGCCGGGCTTGGTGTTGTCCAGGCTGGCCGTGGCATAAGCCTGCATCGCCGCGTTGAAGGGGCCGCCCGGCAGCGGCAGCGAATCGTTGGTGGCGGCGGTGGGCAGCAGCTCGGCGCGGTAAGTGCCGGTGATGCTGCTGCCGTCGGCGTTCTTCGCCACGGGCACCTTGAGCGTGAGCTTGCCCGGCGCCGCCGGCACGTCGCCCTGCCATGCGGCCGTGAGGAACACGTAGCCGCGCGAGGCGAAGTACGGGTCGAGGTTGACGATGTTGCCGCGGTTGGGCGCGTCGTAGCGCAGCACGCCGCTGGCCTTGCTCATGTCCTTCGGCTTGAAGAGCACGAAGTCGGAGCTGTACTCGACCTTGCCGTTGGCGTTCAGCGGCGCGAGCGACAGGTCCTGGATGATGGCGTTGCGCGCGTCCCTGGGGTCGACCTCGCCGGTGAAAGTGCCCGTGATCATCTCGTAGGCGCCGACGCTGCCGAAAGTGCCGGGCACGTCTTCCGTGGCGGTGATGGCGAGCTTGTATTTGGGCGCGGCAGCCGCCGTGGCGGGCGGGGCAGGCGTGGTCGTGGCGGGCGGCGGCAGCAGCAGGCTGCCTCCTCCCCCGCCGCCGCTTCCGCCGCATGCGCTCAGAAAAAGGGCGGCCGAAGCCACCGTGGCAGCCTTGAGGCTCCAGCGTTTCATGGTCTTGTCTCCTGTTGTGTGTCTTGTGTTGTCGCGGCGCCGATCCCCGCTACGGCGCGCGGACTACTCGGCCTCGATGCCGGCGGCCTTCACGATGCGGCCCCACTTCTGCGATTCGGCCGCCTGGAACCTGGCAAGCTCCTCTGGCGAGGTGGTGAACACCTCCGTGCCGGTGGGTTCATAGAACGCGGTCTTGGCGGCCTCGCTCTTCGCGGCCTTCACCAGCAGTTCGTTCAGCCGCTTGACCACGGCCGGCGGCGTCTTCGCCGGCGCATAGGCGGCGAACCAGTAGCCCATCTCGTAGCCCTTCACGCCGGCTTCGGAAATGGTGGGTACGTCGGGCGCGAGCGGCGAGCGCGCGGAGCTGGAGATGCCCAGCGCGCGCAGCTTGCCGGCCTTGACCTGCGGCAGGCCGGTGGCGGTGTCGGTGATCATCATGTTGATCTGGCTGCCCAGCAGGTCGGTCACCGCGAGCGTGTTGCTCTTGTAGGGCACGTGCAGCAGCTTGATGTCGGCCATCTGCTGTAGCAGCTCGCCGGCCATGCGGCTCGACGAACTGCCGCTGCCGAAGCTGTACTTGCCCGGCTCCTTCTTCGCGAGCGCGATGAACTCGGCCACGCTCTTCGCCGGGAACGACGGGTTCACCACCATGATCTGCCCGCCCTTGCCCAACGCGGCGACGGGCGCGAAGTCTTTCACCGGGTCGTAGGGCAGCTTCTTGAACAGGTGTTCGTTGGCGGCATGCGTGGTGTTGGTGGTGATCAGCACCGTGTAGCCGTCGGCAGGCGCCTTCGCCACGTTCTGCGACGCGATGAAGCCGCTGGCGCCGGCCTTGTTGTCGATGATGACGGCCTGCTTGGTCTCGGTCGCGATCTGGTTGCCGAGCGCGCGCGCGATCTGGTCGGTGGCCGTGCCGGCCGCGAAGGGCACCACGAAGGTGATGGCTTTCTCCGGGAAGGCCTGCGCATGGCCCAGCAGCGGCGCGAGCGCCAGCGCGGTGGTCAACACGGTCAGGGGGAATCGTTTCATTGTTTTGTCTCCGGAATTGGAAGGGGCAGTGGAAAAGGTGGAAGCCGGCGCTACGGCCCGGCCAGCAAAGGCACGAGCGGGCGCGGCACGCGAACGGGCATGTCGAGCAGCAGGAAGGAAAGCGCCTTGCCGTGCGCATCGAGATTCAGCGCATCGTTGACGCCGCCGTCGAGCACCGCGTCGAGCACGAAGTTCATCGCGTGCAATTTCGGCAGCAGGAAGCGCTGCACCTGCGACGGTGCGCGGTGGCGGAACTGCGCGGCCACGCGCTCGGGCGTGAGTTGCTCGGCCAGCAGCGGATACAGCCCGGCGTGCCAGGCGATGACGCTGATGTTGGAGCGGTCGCCCTTGTCGCCGGTGCGGCCGTGGGCCGCGCGGTAGAGAGGCACCTCGATGGTGTCTTCAGGAATATTGCTCATGCCAGTTCCTCCGCGGCCAGCAGTTCGAAGCGCACCGGCACCGCCTCGCGCGAGAGCAGGCACGACAGCGTGTTGAGCCGCGGCGTGAGCGCGGTGCGCACGCCGCCGCCGCCGGCCGGACCGCAGGTGTAGAGCGCCGTCACCTCGCGGCCGAGCCGTTCGGCCTGGGCACGGTCGGCATGGGTGGCCGCGACGCGCAGGCGCACGTCGCGCAGGCCGCTGTCGGGCGTGTCCGCCAGTGCGCGGCCCGCGTCGTCGCCGAGGATGCTCAGCGCGCCGATCAGGTCGACGCGCAACGCAAGGCCGTCGAGCCGCTTCTTCAGCACGTCGGCCGCGAGCCGCGCGCGCGCTTCGGCGCGAGGGCCGGCGTAGGAAATCTCGCCCTCGGCCAGCCAGCCGCCTTCATGGCAGACGTTGACCTTGTAGTTGCGCGGCCGCTCGTGCCCGCGCACGCCGCGCAGTTCGACGCGGTCGGCGCCGGGCAGCGCGCGCACCTCGGCGTCGGCGATGTCGGCGACCACGTCGGGCGTCAGGTAGGCGGCGGGGTCGTGCACTTCGTAGAGCAGTTGCTCCTTCACCGTGGCTTCGGTCACGAGGCCGCCGGTGCCGTCGGCTTTGCCGATGACGCAGCCGCCGTCGGCGTCGATCTCCGCGATGGGAAAGCCGACCGACTCGAGCCCCGGCACGTCCTTGTACCCGGGGTCGGCAAAGTAGCCGCCGCACACCTGCGCGCCGCATTCGAGCAGATGGCCGGCCATGGTGGCGCGGCCCAGCCGGTCCCAGTCGTCGGCGCGCCAGCCGAAATGCGACATGGCCGGCCCCACGGTGAGCGACGGGTCGGCCACCCGGCCGCACACCACGATCTGCGCGCCCGCGTCGAGCGCGGCGGCAATCGGCTCGGCGCCGATGTAGGCATTGGCACTGACCACGCGCAGACCTTCCATTCGCGCGCCGAGCGCTTCGCGCAGCACCGCGCGATGCCCGGCGCCCGAGAGGTCGTCGCCCTCCACCACCGCGATGCGCGGGGCGCTGGCACCCAGTTCGCGCGCCATGCGGGCGATGTGCCGGGCGGCGGCGCGCGGGTTGGCGGCGCCGAAATTGCTCACGATGCGGATGCCGTGTGCCAGGCAGCGCGCCAGCACCGGCCGCAGCATGTCGTCGAGCAGCGGTTCGTAGCCGGCATCGGGGTTGGCGCGGCGGCGCAGTTGCGCCAGCGCCAGCGTGCGCTCGGCCAGCGTCTCGAAGATGAGGAACGCGCGCCGCCCCGCGGGGCCTTGCGCGAGACGCGCGATCAGCGTGTCGACCACCGGGCCGGCGGCGTCGGTGCGGTCACCCGAGAAGCCGGCCGCGCATCCGATCAACAGCGTGGGCGTTGCAGCAATGGAAGTCATCGAGCCGCACTGTAGGCAGCCCGCCATCATCCGTAAAATCGAAAATACGGATCGATTGATCTGCTTTTCAAATAATGTATCCGCCCACCGGAACCCCGAGACATGAAAAAGACGCCAGACCTCTCCACGCGGCAGCTGCGCGCCTTTCTCGCGCTGGCCGAGCACCGCAACTTCACCCGCGCCGCGCAGACCAGCCACCTGTCGCAGCCGGCCTTCAGCGCGCTCATCCGCACGCTCGAAGACGCCGTCGGCACGCGCCTGTTCGACCGCGACACGCGCAGCGTGCAGCTCACGCCCGAGGGTCTGCTGTTCGAAGGCTCGGCGCGCCGGCTGCTCGACGACATGGGCAACGCGATGGTCGACCTGGCCGACCACGTGGAGCGCCGCAAGGGCCGCGTGCGCGTGGCCGCCCTGCCCTCGCTCGCGGCCGGCTGGCTGCCCGCGGTGTTCGCGGAATTCATGCAGGCCTGGCCCGGCATCCGCGTCGACCTTGACGATGCGCTGTCCGACGCCTGCATCGCGCTGGTGCGCGGCGGCCAGGCCGACTTCGCGCTCGCCGCCTCGGGCGCGGAGGCCGCGGCGGGCAGCGACCTGCGCGCACGCAAGCTGTGCAGCGACCGCTTTCACCTGGTGTGCCGCGCCGACCATCCACTGGCGCGCGAGCCGCGCCTCACGGTCAAGAAAATCGCGCCGCATCCGTTCATACAGATGGCGCGCAACAGCAGCGTGCGCCAGGCGCTCGACGCCGCGCTGCATCCGCAGCGGCTGAACGCGGTGTTCGAGGTCGAGCACCTGGCCACCGTGATGGGGCTGGTCGAGGCGGGCCTGGGCATCAGCGTGGTGCCGGCGCTCACGCTGTTCCACTTCCAGCGCGAAACGCTGGTGACCCGCCCGCTGCCCCTGCCCGCGCTCACGCGCACGCTGTACCTGGTGCAGCGGCGCGAAGGCAGCCTGTCGGTGGCGGCGCAGACGCTGTACGACCTGATCGTCGCGCGGCTGGGCTCGCTGCGGCTGGACTGAGCCCGGCGCGGGCATCGCGTGCCGCCGGCCAGCGCGCCCGGCTACTGCGGAACGGCCGGGCTGGCGCAGCTCAGACCGGAGTCACCCGGGAGGCCACCCCGGCACTGGCAACGTCGATTGCGCTCTTCCTTGCCACCTCCGCCATGGCGGCCAGCGCCGTCGGATTGGGCGTGGGCTCGCCGACCTTGCGCAGCAGGTTGCGGTCGGTATGGCTGAAGGGCTCGGCCTGGCCGCGCACGCTCAACACGGTTTCCTGCTCGTACGACCAGTTGCGGTCGTCGTGGATGGTCACCGCGATGCTGTAGCGCAGCGTCTTGAACGCATGCTCCAGGAACGGGTTGGCGAGGATGCCGTTGGTCTCTCCGCCGCGCACCGCCTCCAGCCTGAAACTGCGGTCGCCGGCCTTCGCCTGGCCGGTGGCCATGGCCGTCAGCCCGCGCGGGATCGACAGCGTCTGCACCAGCGCGCCCGTGGCGGGCTCCCAGAGCCAGTAGCCGACCTGGTCGTGGAAGGTTTCGACGTCGTCGGGCTTGACGATGCGCAGGTGATAGCGCAGCCCGTAGAAGATCTGCGGTCCGTTGGTCTGCGCGTCGATGGGCTGGAACTCCGCATGCTCGATGAACGCCTCGGCTTCGGGGCCTTCGGGCTTCGGGCTCACGTCGTGGCCTGAAGTGCCGATCCACACGCCCGCGAGGCCGGTCAGCGGGCCGAGGTTGGCAAGCGTATGCGGATCGGGCTCCGGTTCGGTATAGATGTCTTCGGGAAATTCAGGGGAATCCGGGAGCTCGGCCATTTTTTCTTCCTGGAGTTTGCGGGAGTGTGGACGACAAGTTGGTCACTGATCAAGACGGATGCCGACCTTGGCGATGATCGCACCCCACTTGCGGGCCTCGCTGTCGATGAAGGCCTTGAATTCCTCGGGCGAACCGCCCCCCGCCACCAGCCCTTGGTTGGCCAGCAGTTCGCGCACCGCCGGCTCGCGCAGCACGGCGTTGACGTCCGCGTTGATGCGCTGCACCACCTCGGGCGGCGTGCCGGTGGCGGTGAAGAAGCCGTTCCAGGCCAGCGATTCGAAGCCTGCGTAGCCCGCCTCGGCCACCGTCGGCAAGTCTTTCATGAGTTCCGAGCGGGTGGCGCTGGTCACCGCGATGAGCTTCACCCGATGGCCCTGGATCAGCGGCAGCAACGCAGGCGCCACCGTGAACAGCGCCTGCGTGTCGCCCGCGGCAAGCGACAGCCCTGCGGGCGGCGAGCCCGAGTACGGCACATGCACCGCCTCCATCTTCGTCACGCTGCGCAGCAGCTCCATCGTGAGGTGAGACGAACTGCCCGCGCCCACGGACGCATAGCTGAACTTCGAGCCCTGCTTCCTGGCCCAGTCGACGAATTCGGGCAGCGTGTTCGCCGGGTTGCCCTCCTGCACGGCCAGCACATTGGGCTGCGAGGTCGTGAGCACGATGGGCACCAGGTCGCGGGACGGCGCATAGGGCATGCGCCGGTACATGTAGGGCCCGAATGCGATCGGGCCATTGAAGCCGATGCCCAGCGTGTAGCCGTCGTGCGGCGCCTTGGCCACCGTGTCCATGCCGATCAGGCCGCCGGCGCCGGCCTTGGTCTCGATGACCACGGGCTGCTTCCAGATCACGCGCAGGCGGTCGGCCAGCGTGCGCGCGATCACGTCGAGCGAGCTGCCGGCCGGCGCGGGAACGATCACGCGAACGGGCCTGGACGGCCACTCCTGTGCACTTGCGCCGGCGGCCAGCAGGCCGGCGAGCAGGAAGATGGCGAGCCTGTTGTTCTTCACTTGGGTCTTTCGCTGGTCGGGGTGGGGCAGCGCGAAGTTTTATCACCGTTCGCCAGGAAGGCCTGACGCAGGCATTACAAACCGAAGCACTACAAATCGATCCGAAAGGCTTCCACAGCACCTCCGGGCGGCATTCCGGCCTTTAACCACTTCGCGAACGTGCTGATTTCAGGGGGGCTTCAAACCGCCCCGACATCGCGGCAAGATGCGCATCCGCCGATTCTTGCGTCACCCGACCAACTGAAGGAGCCCCCTCATGTTCGCCACGCCCGAACGCACCATCAAGACCCCCGGCCCCGATCACCCGATCACCATCGCGCGCAATCCGCTTCGCGTGGTTGTGTCGGTGGACGGCCGCGTCATTGCCGACACGCGCGAAGCGCTGACGCTGCGCGAAGCGCATTTCGGAACCGTGCACTACATACCGCGCAAGGACGTGAAGATGTCCTTGCTGGAACGCACCTCGCATGCAACCTACTGCCCGTACAAGGGCGAGTGCAACTACTACAGCATTCCCGCCGGCGGCGAGCGCTCGGTGAATGCGGTGTGGACCTACGAGTCGCCCTACGAGCCGGTCGCCCAGATCAAGGACCACGTGGCCTTCTACCCCGACCGCGTCGGCCCCATCGAGGAGCGGGTGGACTGACGACCACACCCGAGCCCCCTCTTCCGGCGCCCGCAGGCGCCGGAACCGACACGTGGAGAATGGCAGCGGCAACCATCCTCCACGTCCATGAACATCAGACTCGCACTCTACGAACTCGCCCGCATCCATCGGCTGCCGTCGGCTCGCATGCACGCGCTGTTCGCGCTGGCTGAACTCGACGCGCAACCGACGCAACTGCCGCAGCGCTTCTGGCGAGTCGTCGCACTGCTCGCCGCGGGACTCGGCGGCTTCGGCATCGTGATGTGGGTGGCGGCCAACTGGGGGTCGCTGGGCCGCGCCGGGCAGTTTGCATTGCTGCAAGGCTGGGTGCTGCTGACGGCGCTGGCCGCATGGCGCAGCGCGACGCTTCGCACACCGATGGGCCTGTTGTGCCTGCTGGGTACGGGCGCACTGTTCGCCTACTACGGCCAGACCTACCAGACCGGTGCCGATGCCTGGCAGCTGTTCGCGCTGTGGGCCGTTCTCAGCCTGCCGCTGTGCCTTGGCGTGCGCAGCGACGTGCTGTGGTTTCCCTGGGCGATGGTGGCCTGCAGCGCGATCGGCCTCTGGACCTATGCGCACACGGGCCACCGCTGGCGCTTCGACGACAGCGACCTGCCGATCCACCTGGTCGGCTGGGGCATGGGCGTGCTGCTCATCACCGTGCTGAGCCCGTGGGCACGGCATTGGGTCGGCGAAACGCACTGGTCGCAACGGCTGGCGATGCTGGCACTGGCCGTGAACGTGACGCTGACCTCGCTTGCAGGGCTTCTCTGGCGCAGCGAGGTTTCGCCCCACTACTTTATGGGCCTGGCGCTGATGTGCGGTGCCGGCGGCATGCTGATGCAGCGGCAATGGTTCGACATCGTCGGGCTGAGCGCCGCCGTGCTCTGCGTCGACACCCTGCTGGTCGCCGGCCTGGCTCGCATCCTGTTCGACGGCGGCGGCATCGACACCATGGGCCGGTTGCTGTTCATCGGGCTGGTGGCCGCGGGATTGCTGGCCGTGTCCGTGGCCGTGGTCATGCGCAGACAAAGCACCGTGTTGGCGGCATCGCGGCAGCAAGGAGCGACCGCATGATCGCCCCGTCCGAGATCATCCGGCGCGCCGCGGCCCAGGGCCTGCTGCCGCAAGACGCGCAATGGCCGCGCGAGGATTCCCGCCCCGGGGCGGTGCTGCTGCTGACTTCGTTGGGAGCCTGGCTCGCCGTGCTGCCGCTGCTGGGCGCGATCGGCCTGGCATTCGGCGATGCGCTGCTGCGCGAAGGACCGGCACTTTACGTATCGGGACTCGGCCTGCTGGCCGTGAGCGTCGTCATCCTGCGCCAGGGCGGACTGGCGCTGTTCATCGAACAGCTCTGCCTGCCGGCCGTGGTGCTGGGCCTGTGCTGCCTGGGATGGGCGCTGTTTCGCGACCTGTCGGTTTCCGTCGCCGCGCTGGGCATGTGCGCTGCCAGCGTCGTGCTGGCATCGCTCGCGCCGCTGCACTGGCTGCGCAGCCTGCTGGGCATGATGCTGGGCGTGTTCCTCACCGTCGCCGTCATGGGATGGTCGAGCGGCGAAGACGCCTTCGATCACCTGTTCTGGTCCGGCCGCTTTCGCTGGACCTGGTGGCTTCAGGCGCACATCGGCCTGGCCGCATGGCTCGCGGTGCTCTGGCTGCTGCCGCGGTTGCCCGGCGCCCGCACCGGCAGCCTGCTGGAGAGCCTGGCCGAAGGCTGGTGCGCGCAGCTGTTGCTGATGCTGGTGCTGCTGTCGGGCACCACGTTCATGCTCGGCGGTGTATTTGCGGGCAGCAGCGCAGGAAGCGAAATGGGCCAGGCCGGCAGCGGTTTCGACCTGCTCGGCACCACGCGGAACATGGTGTCGGTGCTGTGTGCCCTGGGCGCGGCCGCGCTGTTGGCCAGTCGCTGGCCGGCACTGCGGCAAATGCCGCTGTCGGGCCTGGGCGTGGCACTGCTGCTGGCGGTCTTGTGCGCCTTCATGCCCAACCTCGGCGCGGCCTGCCTTTGCACCGCGGCATTGGCGGTGACGCAACGCTGGCGGCTCGCCGCCCTGGGCTGCGCGGCCGCGCTCTGGATCGTGGGCAGCTTCTACTACCTGCTCGCGTGGTCGCTGGCGGACAAGGCGCTGCTGCTGGTGCTGATCGGTGCCGCGCTGGGCGCACTGGCCTGGCTGGCAACGCGCGCCATGTCGCATGCGGCCGGCGCCGAGAGCGTTGCGCAGAACGCCGGCAGCTGGTGGAAGAACAGGCGGCTCGCCGGCATCGCACTGGCAGGTGTCGCCACGCTGGCCGTGGCGAACTTCGCCATCTTCGAGAAGGAAAACATCATTCGCGACGGCCGTCCCGTGTTCGTTCGACTGGCGCCTGTCGACCCGCGCTCGCTGATGCAGGGCGATTACATGCGGCTGAACTTCGCATTGCCCGATCGAATGGACCGGGACGACCACCCTCCCGGTGGCCGGCGGCCGACCGTGCTGGTGCGCCCCGATCCGGCGCTGCCGTCGGCCTATACGCTGCATCTGCCATCGGCCCTGGAGCCGCGGCGGAGCGACGACATCGAAGTACCGCTCAGTGCCAAGGACGGGGGCTGGGTCTTCGTCACCGACGCATGGTTCTTCAAGGAAGGCGATGCGCAGAAGTTCGAAGGTGCGCGTTACGGCGAATTCCGCATCCTGCCCAATGGTTCGGCCCTGCTGGTGGGCATGGCGGACGATCAATTGCGGCCGATCCGGTAGCGCGCACGTCCCATGAAAAAGCCGGCCCCGCTTGTGCGGAGCCGGCTTCTTTTTTTTTGATTCGACTGCCTTCGCCGGAGCGGCGAAGCACGTCAAGGCAGACCGATTACAGCGGCAGCGTGTCGCCGCGAGCAGCAGCGCGGGCAGCGGCACGCACGGTGGCGCGATCGACGCCGCTGGCAAGCACAGGCGCCACGCCCGACGAAGCGCCGTCGGCATACGGGTTGGCACTGTGCGCGGCGGCCACGGCTTCGGCGCGAATGGCTGCGCGGCTGGTGGCCGAGGCGGTCAGTTGCACCGGGCCCGAGTTGGCGCCATCGGCATAGGGGTTGGCGCTGTGCGCGGCCACGACGGCCTGTCTGGCGACTTCGGCGCGGCTGGCGGCGGAAGTCAGTTGATGCACGCCGTCATAGCTTTCGGCATGGGCAGCGCCGGCAGCGGCCAGCAGAGCGAGAGAGACGGCGGAGAGGAGTTTCGAGGCGGTCATTTGGAGGTCCTTCATTTGGTTGGTTTCTTTTCACCTGGATCAGCTGAAGGGCTGGTCCATGAAAAGAATTTTGCGCCGCCGAACCGATATAAAACCGCATCGAAAAGAACCGCGGTGTTCGTGTGAAGGAAACAATCGCGGCGCCCGCTCCTGCCGCGAGCAACGCAGCCTCAGTCGAGCAGCACGCCCGCCAGCACCGTGCTCACGATGCATTCGAGCGCCTGCTCGTAGTGAACCGCCGTGAGCTTCTTCACCTGCAGCACCGCGTTCACGATGGGCTCGTAGTCGGCATAGAACTGGGTCGAGGCCCAGAGCATGAAGAGAAAGTGGCGCGCGTCGATCCTGCGGATCTTCTTGGCAGCCATCCAGGCTTCGAGCACCTCGATGCTGGCGGCCGTGCTCTGCGCGATGTGCGCCCTGTCGGCGGCCGACAGGAAGGTGCCGCCGCGCACCACCTCGTTGGCGAACAGTCGCGCCTCCAGCGGATTCTTGCGGCCCAGCCGGAGCTTGGCTTCCACGTACGCACGCAGCGCCACGGCGGGTTCGGTCTCCACCTTGAGGATGCGCAGCGCGCTGTCCCACTCCTCCAGCAGCGGCGCGAAGGTGGCGCTATAGAGCTCTTCCTTCGTGGGGTAGTAGTAGTAGACGTTGGCCTTGGGCAACCCGGCCACCGTGGCGATCTCCGCGATGCGCGCGCCGTCGAAGCCCTTGGCCGCGAACACCTCGCTGGCGGCCTTGAGGATCTTGCGCTTGTTGGCCGCCCTGATCTCCCTGTCCGCGGTTGTCTCAGGTGCCGAAGGTCGTGTTGTCTTGGTTTCGCGCATGGCTATGAGTCGCTTTTTTTGACCGAAGCAAATTCTAGAGGTGGCCCGGCGCGGCGGCCGGGAAAGCACCAGTAAAAAAATCTGACCATATCGTCAATTTATTACTTAGAATTTCCTGACGAACTGGTCAGCTTTTTTGAAGTTTGAATGTAAGCCATGCCTCAAGCCCTGCGCACCGCCTTGCAAGAAACCCTGCTCGACTGGCAGGACGACCTGCCCGATGAATGGCGCAGCGCGCTCGGCGGCGTGCGGCTGGACTTCGAAGGCGTGGACGCTCGACTCGAGCTGGAAGCCTGGGAACCCATCTTTCCCGCGCGCAAGGGCCGCCGCCTGCCCGGCATGCCGGCAGGCGCGCACATGCTCAAGGCCTTCGACAGCGTGATGCCCTCAAAGGTGCGCTGCCTGGTGCTGGGGCAAGACCCTTACCCCTCGATCGACATCGCCACCGGCCGCGCCTTCGAGGTCGGCAACGTCGCCCGGTGGCGCGAGCTCGACAAGATGTTCACCAAGAGCATCCGCGCCTGGGTGCAGATGCTGGCCGAGGCCCGCACGGGCGACGCGGGCTACGGCGGCAGCTTCGCCAACTGGCCGCGCACGCTGGCCGACATCGAATCGGGCGCGCTGCCATTCGAGACACCCGACTGGCTGAGCGACCGCTGGATAGAAGACGGCGTGCTGCTGCTCAACACCTCGTTCACGCTCAGTCGCTTCCAGGTGGCCATCGACCCGCATCAGTCGCACGGACACCTGGTGCTGTGGAAGCCGCTCATCCAGGCGGTACTGGCCCACCTGCTGCAGCGCGGCGAGCCGCTGGTCTGCATGGGCTTCGGCGCTTCGGCCGCGGAGGCCTTCGCGGCGGCGGGCGTCGGCGAGGGCCGCAACGGCAATGTCGCCTGCATCCTGCGCGAGCACCCCGCCTACGCGGACGCCGTGCTCGGCCTGCCCAACCCCTTCGTGCTCTGCAACACCCATCTGGCCGAGATGGACAGCCCCCCCATCCACTGGTGACCACCCCAATGAACGACAAGAACGACTACGACTACATCATCGTGGGCGCGGGCTCCGCGGGCTGCGCCCTCGCCGCGCGGCTCAGTGCGCGCCCCGCCACGCGCGTGCTGCTGCTGGAGGCCGGCGGCAAGGACTCCAACCCGCTGTTCCGCCTGCCGATGCTGATGGGCAAGCTGTTCCAGTCGGGCATCTACAACTGGCACTTCCACACCGAGCCCGAGCCCAACCTCAATGGCCGCAAGATCTACTGGCCGCGCGGCAAGGTGCTGGGCGGCACGTCGACCATCAACGGCATGATCTACGTGCGCGGCGGCAAGCAGGACTACGACGGCTGGGCCGCCATGGGCAACCCCGGCTGGTCGTACAAAGACGTGCTGCCCGCCTTCAAGCGCTCCGAAGGCCACATCCAGCGCGACGGCGTGTTCCACAACGCCAAGGGCGAACTCACCGTGTGCCGCGCGCGCGGCTGGAACGCATTGCTCGACGTGTTCTGCGCTGCAGGCCAGCAGGCCGGCTATCCGCTGAACGACGACTTCAATGGCGCCAGCCAGCTCGGCTTCGGCCGCTACGACTTCACCATCAAGAACGGCAAGCGCTGGTCCACCTCCTTCGCCTTCCTGCGGCCGGCGCTCAAGCGCAGCAACCTCAAGGTCGTGACCCGCGCGCGCACGCACAAGGTGCTGGTGGAGCGGGCCCGGGCCGTGGGCGTGTCTTACGAACTGCACGGCCAGATGCGCACCGTGCGCGCGCGCAAGGAAGTGATTCTTTGCGCCGGCGTGGTCGGCTCGCCGCACCTGCTCATGCTGTCGGGCATCGGCCCGAAGGAAGAACTGGAGCAGCACGGCATTGCGGTGCTCAAGCCGCTGCCCGGCGTGGGCGGCAACCTGCAGGACCATGTGGACTGCGTCATGTCCTATGAGTGCAAGCAGCCCGTCACGCTCTACAAGGACCTGCGCTTCGACAAGATCGCGTTCTCCGTGGTGCAGGGCATGCTGTTCGGCGAAGGCATCACCACCACCTTCCCCTACGAGGCCGGCGCCTTCATCAAGACCTCGCCCGAGCTCGCCAACCCCGACGTGCAGCTGCACTTCATGCCCGCGCTGGAGAAGACGGCCAACCTGTACTTTCCCAACCCGTTCAGGAAGAGCACGGTCGAGGCCAAGCACGGCTTCACCCTGCGCGTGGGACCGGTCAACCCGAACAGCAAGGGCCGCATCCGGCTGCGCTCGGGCCGCCCGACCGACGCGCCGATGATCGAGCCCAACTACCTGGACACCGAGTTCGACCGCAAGACCATGGTCGATGCGATCCGCGCCACGCGCCGCATCATCGAGCAGCCCGCATTCGACGACTACCGCGGCAAGGAGATCGCGCCCGGCCCCGAGAAGCAGAGCGACGAAGACCTCGTCGCATGGCTGCGCGCCACCGCCATGACCACCTTCCACCCCGTGGGCACCTGCAAGATGGGCCACGACGAACTGGCCGTGGTCGACCACCGGCTCAAGGTGCACGGCATCGAGGGCCTGCGCGTGGCCGACGCCTCGATCATGCCGGTCATCTCCAGCGGCAACACCAATGCACCGGCCATCATGATCGGCGAGAAGTGCGCCGAATTCATCCTGGCCGGCCAGTAGAAGCACGAACCCCAGGCCAGCAGGAGCACAGCAAAAAAATGATCGTCGAACACCGCCTCTACACCTTCCGCCCCGGCACCATCGACCAGTGGCGCGAGAAGTACGAACGCGAGGGCCTGCCGGTGCAGAAGCGCCACCTCAACAAGTTCGTGGGCCTGTACATCTCCGAGATCGGCCGGCTGCACACCTCGGTGCTGATCTGGGCCTACGACAGCCTGGCCGACCGCGAGGCCCGCCGCGCCGCCATGTACGCCGACCCCGAGTGGCAGGCATTCATCAAGAGCGTGTGGGCGCTCGACGCCATCCAGAGCCAGGACGTGATGATCATGAACCCCGCCCCCGGTTCGCCGACGCCCTGAGCGCATTTCTTCCCCGCAGCAATTTCGTCCGCCAGTTCTTCAACCCGAGAGATATCCGCATGACAAGCAACGCATCCTCCCGCGCCGCCACGCCCCGCCGGCAGATACTGAAAGCCGCGGCCGGCCTTGGCGGTGTCGCCATGGCCGGCGCCCTCTATCCGCTGATCGCGAATGCCAAGGGCGGGCTGATCGCGCTGGTGCACACGCAGGCTGCGGGCGACGCCAGCGCGGTCGACGCGATGATTGCGCGGCTCAAGCTGCTGGGCAAGGAAACGGGCATGCAGACGCGCGCCATCTACGCGAAGGACCCGTCGACCTACGAGACCATCTTCCGCACGCTGGGCGATGCCGGCGCGGCCATCATCGTGTCGACCTTCAACGAAGTGACCGAGCCCTTCAAGGCGCTCGCGCCCAAGTACCCGAAGACGCAGTGGCTGCAGCTGTTCGGCGACGAGATGAAGCCCGCCATCCCGAACGTGACCACCGTCTCCTACGACTACTACTTGGGCACCTACCTGGCCGGCATCTTCGCGGGGCGCATGTCGACCACGGGCAAGATCGGCTTCATCGGCGGCATGTCGATCCCGCCGCTGAATGCCGACTACAACGCCTTCAAGGCCGGCGTGCTGTCGGTGCGCAAGGACGCCGCGGTCACGGTGGCCTTCGCCGGCTCGTTCCAGGACCCGGTGAAGGGCCGCGAGATCGCCACGCAGATGTTCAACGGCGGCATCGACTTCATCCAGACCGACGCCGCCGCGACCGACGCGGGCATCATCGCCGCCGCCAACGACAAGCCCGGCCGCCTGCTGAGCTGCCTCGACCCGGCGCAATACCCGCAGGGTCCGAAGACGCTGATTTCCATCGTCAGCCTGCACTTCGGCAAGTCGCTCTACGACGAGGCCAGCAAGATCCTCAAGAACGGCAAGGGCGGCGCGCACCTGAACACCGGCCTGGGCACCGGGGTGGTGGGCCTGGAGCTGTCGCCGCTGTTCCAGAAGGAAGGCGACAAGGCCGTGGCGGCCAAGGCCGAAAAGGTGATGGCCGAGATCCGCACCGCGCAGGCGGCCATCCTGAGCGGTGCCCTGAAGGTGCCTTTCAACACCGTTCTCTGACCCTCGCCACCGCAGCATGAACAGCAGTTCCTCGAACAGCGGGGCCTCCCCTGCGCGCCCGGCGCTGGTGCTCGACGGCGTCACCGTGCAATACGACACCGTGAAGGCGCTGTCGGACGTGTCCATCGCTTTCGAGGAAGGCCGCATCCATGCGGTGGTCGGCCAGAACGGCGCGGGCAAGACCACCTTCGCCCGCGTCTGCTCGGGCCTGGTGAAACCCACGCACGGCCGCGTGCACATCGGCGAGCACGAGATCCGCACCGGCCACGTGAACGCCGCGCGCGCGGCCGGCGTGGAACTGGTGCACCAGAGCTTCGCGCTGCCCGCGTCGTTCACCGTTGCACAGGCGATGGAGTTCGGCGCCACGCGGCACAGCGGACTGTTCACCAGGCGCCAGCTGGAGGCGCGCTGGCAGGCGCATCTCGGAGGGCTGGGCCTTTCGGTCAGCCCGCGCGAAGTGATCCGCAACCTGCCGATCGAGACGCAGCAGGGCATCGAGATCGCGCGTGCGCTGGTCACCGACGCGCGCGTGCTGATCCTGGACGAACCCACGGCGGTGCTCGCACCGGCCGGCGTGGAGACGCTGTTCGAGCGCATCCGCATCCTGAAGAAGCGCGGCGTGACCGTCGTGCTCATCCTGCACAAGATCCGCGAGATGATGGCCATTGCCGACACCGTGAGCGTGCTGCGCCGCGGCGAGCATGTCACCGGCCCAGTGCCATGCGCATCGATCGGCGCGGCCGAGCTGAGCCAATGGATCATGGGTGACGCCAAGGCACCGGTGCAGGCAGCCGCGGCACCGCCGCGTGCAGCCGAAGGGCTCACGGCTCCCACCGTGCTGCGCATGCACAAGCTCTCTACCCAGCCCGACGCCGAGGGCGCGGCGCTGAACGAGGTGAGCCTCGACGTGCGCGCGGGCGAGATCATCGGCATCGCCGGCGTCGAAGGCAACGGCCAGCGCACGCTGGTGCGCGCCATCTCGGCGCTGGCCGGCACCGCGTCCGGCACGCTCGAGTTCGGCGGCAAGGACATGACGCACAGCGACCTCGCCACGCGGCGCGCGGCGGGCCTGCGCATCATCCCGTTCGAGCGCAACGTCGAGGGCCTGTCGCTCAACAGCAGCTTGTGGGAGAACTGGTCCATGGGCCGCCTGCTGCAGGGCGGGCTGCTGTCGTTCGTGCGCCCGAAGAAGCTCCAGGCCGAGTGCGACGTGGCGCTCGCGCAATGGGACGTGTGCTACGCCAACTGCGGCCAGCCCGCGGGCTCGCTCTCCGGCGGCAATGCGCAGAAGGTGATCTTCGCGCGCGAGGTGGACGACAGCGCCCGGCTCATCATCGCGGCGCAGCCCACGCGCGGCCTCGACATCGGCGCCACGGCCTATGTGTGGAAGGCGCTGCGGCAGGCGCGCGACCGGGGCGCGGCCATCATCCTCATCTCGTCCGACCTGGATGAGCTCTTCGACATCAGCGACCGCGTGCTGGTCATGCTGCGCGGGCAGGTGGTCGGCGAATACGGCGCGCCCTACGACCTGCGGCAGGTCGGCCAGGCGATGGTGGGAGCACACGCATGACGGCCTCTCGCATGCTGCCCGTGCTGCGGGTGGTGGTCTTCGTCTGCTTCGCGCTGCTGCTGTGCGCGCTGGCCTTCATGGGCGCCGGGCTCGACGCGGGCGAGCTGTTCACCGGCATCCTCGACGGCGCCTTCCTGCGCGACGGGGCCCTGCACCAGGGCCTGCGCTGGGCCATGCCGCTGTTCATCACCGCCACCGGCGTGGCCATCGCGTTCCGCGCGGGCTTCTTCAACATCGGCGCCCAGGGGCAGTTCTATGTCGGCTCCATCTTCGCGGCGTTCACCGCCGAGTGGCTCGCGGGCGGTCCGGCCTGGCTGGTCGTCGCCTGCTGCCTGATCGCGGGCATGCTGGGCGGCGCGCTGTGGGCCATGTGGCCGGGCCTGCTGCGCCTGCGCTCGGGCACCGACGAGGTCATCACCACGCTGATGGGCAACTTCCTGGCAGGCCTGCTGCTGGTGTACGTGACTTCCGGGCCGCTGAAAGACCCGACGGGCTCGGGCCAGCAGGCATCGAGCCGGCCCATTGCCGATGCCTACCGCATCTCCGATTCGCTGGGCGTGTCGCCGCTGATCGTGGTGCTCACGCTGCTGGTGTTCGCGCTGTCGTGGCTGCTGGCCAACCGCACGGCGCTGGGCATCGTCGCCAACCTCGCGGGGCGCAACCCGACCATGGTGTCGTGGCAGGGTGCGCGGGTCGGGCGCATCGGCCTCTTCAGCTTCCTGGTGAGCGGCGCGCTGGCCGGGCTGGCCGGCGGCATCGAGCTGCTGGGCCCCAACGGGCGGCTGGCCAGCGGCTTCCTGCCCGCGCACGGTTTCACGGCCATCCTGATCGCGCTGGTGGCGCAGCTCACCATCGTCGGCACCGCCGTGTCGGCCCTCTTCTTCGGTGCGCTGGCATCGGCCGCGCTCTACCTGCCGGTGATGGCCGGCATGCCCGCGGCGGCCATCGAGGTCATCAACGCCACGATCGCCCTGTT
Organism: Variovorax sp. MPBD4-3; assembly: GCF_058809745.1. Classification (NCBI taxonomy): domain Bacteria; kingdom Pseudomonadati; phylum Pseudomonadota; class Betaproteobacteria; order Burkholderiales; family Comamonadaceae; genus Variovorax; species Variovorax sp. MPBD4-3. Next base: position 61,944 of record NZ_JBXASW010000004.1, on the reverse strand, counting down.
CATCACGTCCCGCGCCAAGTGGCTGGACAAGCTCCTGACCCGAAAGCCCGCATGACAGACACGCTCGTCTCCATCCTGATCTCCGGCACGCCGCTGGTGTATGTCACGCTGGCGGGCGTGCTGGCGCAGCGCGCGGGCATCTGGAACCTCGGCCTGGAGGGCCTGATGATCATCGGCAGCTGCGCGCTCATCGTCGGCATCGTGCAGACCGGCTCGTTCGCCCAGGCCATGCTGATCGCCGCGGGGCTTTGCGTGGCGGCGTCGGCGCTGCTGTGGTGGGTGGTCGAGCGGCTCAAGGCCAACCCGATCATCGCGGGGCTGGGCCTGACGGGGCTGGGCCTCGGCGGCACCTCGCTCGCCATCCAGGCGCTGTACGACAGCGAAGCCACGGTGACTGCGCCGTTCGGCATTCCCAAGCTCAACAGCCTGACCAGCGTCGACCTGGGCGCATTCGGCGGCCTCTCGGTGTTCGTGCTGTTCATGCCGGTGGCGGTGTGGCTGGTGTGGCTGCTGCTGGAACGCACCCGGCTGGGCCTGCAGATGTCGGCCTCGGGCGAGCACCCGTTCGCGGCGCGCAGCGTGGGCGTGAACCCGGGGCGCATGCGCCTGCTGGCGCTGGCGCTCGGCGGCGTGCTGTGCGCCATCGGCGGTGCGGAGCTGGCCGGCGGCAGCCTGCAGATCTTCTCGCAGAACATGACGGCGGGCCGAGGCTTCATGGCGTTCGCGGCGGTGATCTTCGGCGCCGGCAGCGCACTCGGCGCCACCGCGGCGGCACTGTTCTTCGCGGTGGTTTCCGCGCTGGGCATCCGCGCCCAGCTGATGTATGGCGGCGCCATTTCCAACGACCTGCTGCAGTCGCTGCCCTACCTTGCGACCATCTTCGGCGTGTGGCTGAGCACCAAGCTGCGCGGCGGGCTGGGCTCCATCAGGGGCACGGCCGAGATGCGCGACTGAGCAGGCGGCACATGACGACCACGCCAGCCCTCACACTGATCCGCGGCGCCGAGGTACTGACCCTGGCCGGGCCGCAGGGCACGCAGCCCGTGCATGCCGACCTGCTGCTGCGGGACGGCAGGATCGAAGCCATCGGCCCCGACCTGCCCGTGCCGCAGGCCTGCACACTCGTCGAAGCGCGCGGCAAGCTGCTGATGCCGGGCCTCGTCAACGCACACACGCATTCGAGCGAGACCTTCTTCAAGGGCCGCTACGAAGGCATGCCGCTGGAGACCTGGCTGCTGTACGCCTACACGTACCTCAGCGGCAGCCCCATCGGAGACCGCCTGCTGTACCTGCGCACGCTGCTGCTCGCCACGCAGTCGCTGAAAAGCGGCGTGACCACCCTGTGCGACGACTTCTTCGACCCGATGGCGCACAGCATCGACCGGCTCGGCATCGTCTTCCGCGCATACCGGGACGCGGGCATCCGGGTCAATGTGTCGAGCGCGGTGCTCAACACGCCGGTGCTCGACTCCACGCCCTTCGGCCACGAGCTGTTTCCCGAACACCTGAGCGCGCAGCTGAAATTCGGCGCACCGGCCACGGCCGCCGACTACACGGCGTATTGCCAGGAGGCGTTCAGGCTGTTCCACGGGCAGGCCGATGGCCGCCTGCGCTTTGCCATCACGCCCTCGGCGCCGCAGCGCTGCACCGTCGACATGCTGCAGGCCTGCCACGCGCTGGCGGTGCAGCACGGCGTGCCGCTGCACACCCACCTGCTGGAGACGAAGGTGCAGGCCGTGGCAGGCCAGATGTTCTACGGCAAGACGCTGCTGGCGCACATGCACGACATCGGCATCCTCGACCACCACGCCACCCTGGCGCACGCCATCTGGCTCACCGATGCCGACATTGCGCGCATGGGCGAGGCCGGCTGCACGGTGGTGCACAACCCGCTGAGCAACCTCAAGCTGGGCTCGGGGCTGTCGCCCATCCGCAAGCTGATGGATGCGGGCGTGCGCATCGGGCTGGGCACCGACGGCCTCTCGTCCAACGACAGCGCGCGCGTCTTCGACCTGATGCGTTTTGCCGCGCTGATGCACAACGGCCCGGGCGCCGACGCCGCCGAATGGCCGCGCGCCGCCGAGGTGCTGAAGATGGCCACCATCGACGGCGCGCGCACCGCGCTGCTCGACGAAGTGACAGGTTCGCTCGAAGTCGGCAAGGCCGCGGACCTCGTCATGCTGGACCTGGACAACGACAACTTCCGGCCACGCAACGACATCGCAAAACAGCTGGTCTATTGCGAGAACGGCAGCTCGGTCGAACTCGTGATGGTGGCCGGGCGGATCGTCTCGCAGGACGGCCGGCTGCTCACAGTCGACGAATCGGCGGTGTGGGCCGAACTGGACGAACTGCTGCCCGCCTACCTGCAGGAACACGGCAAGTGGGAGGCCGCCAACCGCGTGTTCGAGCCCAGCTTCGCCGAGGTGATACGGCGATGCCAGGCGGTCGAGCTTCCCGGCCTTTCGCGGCTCACACCGCCAATCGACTCCAGATAGAGTGCCGGCTGTTTCACTCGACCGCGCACTCACGCATCCGACACCCATGAAATTCGGCTACACCATCGTCTACGTTCCCGACGTCGCCCAATCGCTTCAGTTCTTCGAACAGGCCTTCGGCTTCACGCGCAAGTTTCTTCACGAATCGAACACCTACGGCGAGCTCGCGACCGGCGAGACCACCCTCGCCTTTGCCGCGCACGAGCTTGCGGAGTCCAATTTCCCGCAAGGGCATGTTGCTGCATCGGCCTCGGCCAAGCCGCTGGGCATGGAGCTGGGCTTCGTTACCGACGATGTCGCGGGAGCGCATGCACGAGCGATTGCGGCAGGGGCATCCGAATTGTCCGCGCCCGTCTCCAAGCCATGGGGACAGGTGGTCTCCTATGTGCGCTGCCCCGACGGCACGCTGGTCGAGCTGTGCTCGCCCATCGGCGGCTGAGCGGCGATCGAACGGGCAGGCACGCAGAAGGTCAGCGGCCAGCCTTCGCCACGCTCACCGCGCCCTTCATGCCGGCGTCATAGTGCCCCGGCTGCAGGCAGCCGAAATCGACCTTGCCCGCCTGCGTGAACTGCCAGAGCACCTCGCCGGTCTTGCCCGGCGCCAGCGTCACCATGTTCGGATCGGCGTGCTCCATCTCGGGGTTCTTCATCATCGCCTCGTAGTGCGCGCGCAGATCCTTCCCAGTTCCCAGCACCAGCTCGTGCTTCAGGACACCCACGTTCCTGACCACGAAGCGCACCGTCTCTCCCTGCTTCACGCGGATGTCGGACGGGGTGAAGCGCATGTTGTCGGTCATGTCGACATGGATCGTGCGAACCGATTTCCCGGCCGCGCCGGGCTTGCCGATGGCGCTGTCGGCGGCGGCGTCGTGGCCGCCTGCATGCGTGCCCGATGCGGTGGCGCCGGTGGCCGCCAATGCGAGCAGCGCCGCGACGGCGGGAATGTGGAGTCTGATGCGAACCATGGCTTTCCTTCTCTTGCTTTGCCTTGCCTTGCCGTGAACGGATGAACGAAATGTCCGCCCGCGCCGCACTGTAGGAAGCCCATCCACGGATAGCCTGACAGGCCGGTGACAAGAAAGTAATCTACGCAGCCTTGTGCCGCCGCGCCGGAAGGAATCCATGTCGCATCCCGTCTTCCTGTCCAGTTCCGCCCTGCCTCGCATGCCCGAGGGCAGCCGCAACGAATGGCGCGGCTTCTTCGGTCACGGCGGCGAACTGGAAGCCAATGCGTTCTTCCCGCTGTTCTGGCGCGCGCTCTTCGGCGCGGACGACATCCGGCATGCGCGGTTCATCGACGAATGCGACATCGAAGATGAAGCCGCCGTCGCGGACCGCGCGGAATGCCTGGAACATTTCGGCGCGGAGGCCACGTACCCCTACCTCGTGACCGACAAGCGAACTGCATTGGCGCGATTGGCGAGCCGGCGCGAGGCCATCCTGGCGGCAGTCGGCGAGCGTTACCGGCCCATTTTTGACTGCTTTGCGGAACTGATCGCGCATGGTTTCGCGGATCATCTGCTGCTGCGGACCAGCGGGTTGCCCGACGCCGCCGAAGCCGAGAAATGGCTGCGCGCCGATCTGGCGGCCATCGACACGCCCGATGCCGCGAGTGGCGAGATGAAGCAGCTGGCGAAAGACTTGTCGGCACACGGCGCGAACCCGGTATGGCTGTTGTCGGGCGCGGGCTCGACCGATGCGGGGTCCTGGCCCACGGAGGAACTGAAAGGCCTGTTTCCGCAGGCTGACAGGAAGAAGCCGAGGCGGGAGCCAGTCGCGCCACAGGCCGCGCGGCCACCGTCCAGGCCCAGGAGCTGGCTCGACGCCGTGCTCGAATGGCTCGGCATCTTCGTCGCGGCAGGCGTGGCGCTGGGTACTTACGGGTTCACCAGGTCGGTGTGGCTGGCGCTGCTGGCCTTTGTTTGCGCGGCCGTGATCGTGGGCTTCGGCGTCGCAAAGTCGCGCGGACCTCGGGCGTGACTCGTGCGCGATGAAGGTCGTCCATATGGCACGATCAACCCATGCACGAGCCCTCCCGCCGAATCCCCTACCGCACCTGGCCCGGCGCGCTCGCGGTTCTGCTCGCCATTGCCGCCTACGTCGGCGGGCTGACTTTCTGGGACCGCCACACGCCCGGCGCACGCCCGTTGGCGCTGGCGGCCGGCGAAACCATCGATGCGGGCCAGGCGCGGTTCGTGCCGGCCGAGGGCTGGAAGATGGACGTGGCGCGCTCCAAGGCCGGCCGCTCGCTGATGCTGCTCAAGGGCGGCCACAAATTCCGGGTGACGACGGAGCCCTGGGCGGGCGGCCCCGACGGTCCGCTGGTGCGGCAGCAGCGGCTCATGGAGCGCGGCCAGGGCCTGACCATCGACGGCGACGTGTCCGACTTCGTGACGTCATGGGGCCTGCAGGGCAAGACTTTCGCGTACTACGGCTCCAAGCTGGCCGGTCGCTTCTGGCAGGTGGTCGACATGCGGCGCAAGTCGCTCGTGCAGATCGACTTCTACGGACCCAACGACGGGCTGGACGACGCGCTGGCGGAAGCCCGCGGCATGCTGGACTCCATGGACATCGAGGCGCCGCAGGAATGAACATCGACGCTCCCGCCCTCGACAAGGACCAGGCCTCGTGGCCGGTCGGTACCGACTCTTTCTTCCAGCCCCAGCGCGCGGCGTTCTGGGTGCTTACGGCGCTGATCGTCAACGGCCTGTTCTACACGGTGAACATGTTCTCGCTCGGATTCCGCGTGGTCCCGGTCACGGCCTTCCTGGGGCTGCTGGTGTGGGGGCTCTACACGCTGATCTTCCTGGCCGCCTTCCGCACACTCGACCTGCTCGAACAGCATCCGCCGGAGGCGTTCATTCTGGCTTTCGCCTGGGGCGGCATGGGCGCGGTGTACTTCGCGGCGCCGGCCAACATCGCGATCCAGAGCCTGTGCGCCAAGCTCATATCGCCGGAGTTCGTGGCGGTCTGGGGGCCGGCCATCGCGGGGCCGATCACGGAAGAGTTCCTGAAGATCGCGGGCGTCATCCTGCTGGTGCTGGTCGCGCGCAACCAGTTCCAGACGTATCTCTCGGTGCTCATCGTCGGCGCGCTGGCGGGGCTGGGCTTCCAGGTGATCGAGAACCTGAGCTACACCGTCAATGCCTCCATGCACTTTCCGCTGGAGAACCAGGTCTATCCGGTGTTCCTCAACCTGCTCACGCGCGGGCTCATGAGCGGACTGTGGAGCCATGCGGCCTACACCACCATCGCGTCTTTCGGCATCGCCTGGTTCCTGCTGCATCCAGAGCGGCCGATGGCTGTGCGGGTGGCGGCGGCACTGTCGAGCTTCGCGCTCGCGTGGGCCATGCACTTCATCTGGAATTCGCCGTTCCTCGAAGACCTGTTCGACAACGGCTACGGAGAAATGGCCGTGCTGCTGTTCGTCAAGGGCATTCCCGCGCTGGTCGCGGCGGGCCTGATATGGCGCGTGGCCGTGAAAGAGAACGGCACGTACCTGCATGCGCTGGCAGCCGTCTTCGTGCCCGAGCGCGACCTGATCCGCGACGACGAATGGGTACGGCTGGGCGCGCCCATGCAGCGCTACAAGGTCCGCCGCGAGATGGGCTGGACCTATGGCTGGCGCGCGAGGCGGCTGAAGACCCGGCTGCAGCGCGAGCAACTGCGCCTGATCCGCAAGGCGGGCACCTACGGCCGAGGGCCGCAGACGCTGCGCCACGAAATCGCCATCAGGCAGCTGCGCGCGGAGCTCGATCCTTTGATCCAGCCGCGGCAGCCCTGATCCGCTTGGCCTGGGCTCAGCCTGCGTCCTTCAACGCTTTTTTTGCCTTCTCGGCCGAGCTCTTCGAGCGGTTCTTGTGATAGCCCGACTTGACGTTGTTCACGGCCTTGCCGACCGGGCCGCTCTTCTTGGCGTCGCTGTCCGCGCGCTTCTCGTCGATCTTGTGCTTGGCGGCGTCGGTCGCGTCGGAGGCGGCCTTGCCGATCTGGGCACTGGCGGTGCCGGCGGCGAGCATCGTCAGCGATGCTGCAAAGGCAATCAGGATTTTTCTGGTCATCGGGTGTTCCTCCAGGTTCGATAGTCGAGCCTCGATGCTCGCATCGCTTGGCGGAACCGCGTGTCAGCCACCACCCCGCATCCGCCAGGGCCGCCATCGCACATTTCCGGCACTACCGCAAAGGCTTAGAACTTCAAGCAGCGGATAAAGTCCGAGCCGGAACATCCTCCTTTTGCTTCTCTTTGCCGCCCATGCGCACCACCACCGCGAGCGCCCTCCTCTTCGGTATTGCCGCCCTGCTGCACGGCGCAGGCGCGTCCGCCCAATCGCTGAGCTGCGGCGGCATGCTCTCGGGCGTGGGCGACTCCAAGTATTCGGTCGTGCAGAAATGCGGCGAGCCGATGTCCAAGGAATTCGTCTGCGTGCCGCGCCCGCAAGTCGCCTGGGTGCTTTCGCCCTACCCCGGCGGCCCGGCGCAACAGGTGATCACGCAGCAATGCGTGCCGATGGAAGACTGGGTCTACAACCGCGGCCAGGGCAACTTCCTGGGCATCGTGCGCTTCTACAACGGAGCGGTGGAATCGGTGCGCGACGGGGATCGGGTGCGCTGAGCGCTTTCATCAACGAACACAGGATCTGACGTGAGCACATTCCAGGATCATTTTTCGGACCAAGCAGCCTCCGCCCTGGCCAGACAGATGGCACTGGGCGATGTCATCGGACAAAGGTCCTGGGGCATCGACGTGCAGAAGGGCGTGCTGAGTTTCGGCGATGACCTGCGATACCCCGCGCAACTGCTCGGCACACACGCCTTGGGCCCCGGCACGTGGCTGTGGGTCTGGGCCAACGCGCAGAGCAACATCCCCGAACAGCACACCGAGGCGGCCCTGCGCATCCGGCAGCGCGGAGAAGCGGAGTCGATCGAGGCTTTCACCTCCGCGTCGCTGCAACTGGACGATGCCCTCACCGACCACATGATCGCCATGACGTGCGGCGGCCTCGAAGGCGGGCGCTGCTACTACCGCGCGCCCTACGACGGCGGCGCCCTCTTCGTGCTGCTCGACGACGTGCCGCGCGAGGTACTGGCACCTGTGACGCTGCCACGCGCGGTCACGGTGCTGATGGAGGTGATCTCGCAGTTCGACGTGGACCACAGGCGGATGGCGACGAGCTTCCTGCGGCAGCAGGGCCTGGAGGCCACATCGAGCACCGCGGCGGCCATCCGGGCCGAGCGCGCGGGCGAGGGGCACATCGAAATCAGCTTCGATGAATCCGGCCGCATCTCGAACGTTGCCTGCACGCTGCTGCCCCAAGGCGCAACGCCGGCGGCAGAGCCGCCGCCCGAACCGAAAGCGCCGCGCTGGCAGTTCTGGAAGCGATAGGCCCTCTTCAGGGCGGCAGCACCAGCGGCCCGCAGTTCTCATCGGCCACGAACACCGACACCAGCTTCGCGTGCTTCACCGGATCGGGGTTCTCCGCAAACAGGTGCAGCGTGCCGGGCGGCTCGAAGAAGGTCTCGCCGGTGCGGTAGTTGCCGGGCGGCGTGCCGGCAAGCTGCGAGCGCACCGTGCCTTCGAGAACGATCGCGGTCACCGAACCCGGGTGGCGATGGGCCGGCGAATAGGCCATCGGCGGAAAGTCGACGATGGCGGTGGTGACGGACTTCCCTGGCACATGCGGCAGCGGCTCGCACGAGATCACCTTCACCGAAGTGGCGGGCCGCGCGGCGGCGCCCGGGCCTTCCACCGATGGTGCCGACGCGAACATCGGCCGGCTCACCGTGCTGCAGATGTCATCGATGAGCCGCACTGCCGACTGCCTGCCCGCATGCGGCAGCAGCGCCCAGGCCGCGGCGGCGACTGCTAGCGCGCCGAAGCCGAGGCACGTGCGGTGACACGGCAGCAAAGGCTCCTTCGCATTCACCGCACCGCCCCCAGCGCCAGCCGGGCATCCGCGCGCCACCCCAGCGCACGCTTCGCCTTCTCGCTGCCGACTTCATCGCCATCCTCGGCGATGTTGAAGACGCCGCCTTCCGAGCGCTGCAACGCCAGCAGCGCCGCAACGGCGGCGGCCTCGACATGCAACGGGCTCGCGCCCTTCGGCTCGGCGGTCGAGGTGCCCGGACCATAGAGCTGGCCGTAGCGCAGCACTGTGGACGTCATGCCTGGCGCGCCCAGTACCGCCTGCTCCAGCGCGACGACGCCGTCGACGCTGACGCGGCGCACACCCTCCGCGTCCAGGTCGAGCGGCATGTCTTCGGTGAAAGGCTTGGCACCGGGCGCATAGGCCCACGCGATGCTCTGCGCCACCAGCCTCTTCGCGCCCGCTGCCGCCGCAGCGGCCACGAGGTTGCGCGTGCCCTCGGTGCGCACCCGCGCGTTGAGCACGGCGGCCTCGGCCATGCGCCTCGGATCGAGGTCCTTCGGCAAGGCGGTGAGTTGGTGGATCACGCCCCACGGCGCGACGCGCGCGAGGGCTGCCCTCAGTGCCGTCGCGTCGAATACATCGACGACCACCGGGCGCACGCCCAGCGCTTCCAACCCGGCTGCCCGGTCGGCGCGCCGCGTGCTGCCGTACACGACGTAGCCCGCGTCCTTCAACAGCGGAATCAGCGCGGTGCCCACGGCCCCGGTCGCGCCCGCCAAAAATACTTTCTCGCTCATCGCATCGATTCCTTCAAGCTGTTCATGGAACGAGCTTAGGCCTACGATGCCTCACCCGAAAGAACCAAGAATCGACAAAACGACTGGGCCATGGCAAGCGGCAAGAAACCATCCAGGAAAACACCGACGCTCGACCGCGCCAGGGCCACGCCCCTGTTCCGGCAGATCTACGAGCGCTACCGAAACGCCATCGAGCAAGGCACGCTGCGCCCCGGCGACCGCGTGGCATCGGCGCGCAACCTGGCCAGCGAACTGGGTGTGGCGCGCGGCACCGTCGAGGCTGCGTTCAGCCAGTTGACGGGCGAAGGCTATCTGTCGTCGCGCGGGCAGGCGGGCACGGTGGTCTCGCCGTCGCTGCCGGTGCAGCATGCGGCGCGGCGCGAACCCCGGCGCGTGGAGGCACCCGTCGCCATCGGCGGACTCATGCAGCCGGGCGAACCACCGTTGCTGCAACTCGGCATCCCGTCGTTCGATGCCTTCCCGCGCAAGCTGTGGTCGCGCCTGGCGGCGCGGCGCATGCGGGGCATGGGCGCGGCCGACATGTTCTACGGCGCGCCCGCGGGCTTCGCGCCGTTGCGCGAGGCCATCGCGGCCTACCTGCAGGTGTCGCGCGGCGTGGCCTGCCATCCCTCGCAGGTGCTGGTGACACCGGGCTACCGCGCCTCGCTCGCGCTGGTTGCGAACGTGCTGCTCAAGAAGGACGACCGCGTGTGGATCGAAGACCCGGGCTTTCCGCCGACACATGAAGTTCTTCGCCGCACCGGCCAGCGCGCGGTGCCGGTGCCGGTCGACGAAGAGGGACTGGTGGTCTCGCGCGGGCTGCGCAAGGCGCCGAAGGCGCGCATGGCCGTCGTCACGCCCTCGCACCAGGCACCGCTGGGCGTGTCGATGTCGCTGGCACGGCGGCTGCAGCTGCTCGAATGGGCCTCCACGGCCAATGCCTGGATCGTCGAGGACGACTACGACGGCGAATATCGCTATGCCGGTCCGCCGCTGCCGGCGCTCAAGAGCCTGGACGGCAACGACCGCGTGCTGTATGCGGGCAGCTTCTCGAAGGTGCTGTATCCGGGGCTGGCGCTCGGCTACCTGGTGGTGCCCGAGTCGCTGCGCGCGCGCTTCGAGGAGGCTGCGCGCATCGGCTCGAACGGCAGCCCGCAGCTCACGCAAGCCATCGTGGCCGACTTCATGCGCGAGGGCCATTTCTCGCGCCACCTGAAGAAGATGCGGCTGCTGTACGCGCGCCGCCGGAGCATGCTTGCCTCGGCCTTGCTGAAAGCTTTTGGCGACGCGGTGCGCATCGACTTGAAGAGCGGCGGCATGCACCTGCTCGCACGCTTCGACGGGCTCGGCCATCGCGATGCGGAGCTGGCCCGCCGTGCGCAACAGGCCGGGCTGAACTGCCAGCCGTTGTCGGGCCGGCATGTCGCGGCGTCCGGCGACGAAGGGCTGCTGATGGGCTTCACCAACATCGCGAGCGCCGCAGAGGCGAACCGGCTCGCGGCCCTGCTTCGTGCCGCGTTCGGCTGAAGCGCGTCAGGCTTCGCCGTCTTCCTCGAGCGCCGCGCTGCGGTCCTTGATGCGCGTGACCTGCGACAGCACCGCATCGGCCGGTGTCATGTCGGGCCGCCGACCCTTGTAGACGGGCTGTTCGAACTTGCCGCCGGCATAGCGGTACAGGTAGCGCACCTCGACCAGCGTGCCCACGGCCGGCAGAGCCTCGCCGGGCGGCACGGTCACGTTGCCGAGATCGACCATCGCGCCGGCTTCGTCGCGCAAGCCCACGGCCACCGAGCGCTGCGCATTGACGCGAAGCACCTCGCAGGTCGCGCTCTGGTTGAACTTGAACTTCAGGCTGGCGCTGCTGCGGCCCGCCGCGAACGGCGCGTCGAGCGCCTTCAGCACATAGCCTTCACTGTGCGCGGCCAGCAGTTCGGCGGCACGCCGGCGCTTGCCCTCGGCGCTCAGTTCGAGCGCGAGCACCGTGATCCACGGCACCGTCGCCGCGGCCTTCCGCAGATGGCCGAAGCGCTCGATGAATGGCGCGCCGCGCAGGTCCTGTCCTGCCATCTCCAGCAGGTCGAAGGCCAGGAAAGCATCGCCGACGTGCTCGCCCGCGATCACCGTTCGACCGGCGTGCGCGTCGGCGGCGCCGACCCATGCCTGCGGTATGTCGACGAACAGCCCGCGCCGGTTGGTGCCGCGCACCGTGCCGCCTTCGATCAGCAGGATGCGGTTCTCGCCGTCCGCCTTTTCCTGCAGGCCCCAGCCGGGGTCGTCGAGGTAGCGCGCCAGCTGTTCCTCGGCAATCAGCGTGGGCAGTTGCGGCAGCTCGCCGCTCACGCGGCCCGCGAGCTCCGTGGAGGTGTAGAGCGCGCCGGACTGGTCGGGCGTGTAGCCCTTGGACGTCTTCTCCTTCACGACCTTCTCGTAGATCTTCAGCGCGGCCTCGTAGGCGAGCGGGCTGCTGGTCTTGGTGCCCGTGGCGAGCGTGCCGCCGCGCCGGCCGTTGCCGTAGTCGACGACCCAGCCGTCGTCCTTCTGGCGCAGGTGCACCTGGTAGACCTTGTCCGAGCCCTGGCCCGTGAAGTAGAGAAAACTCGATTGTTGTAAGTGTTCCGTATTCGCCATCGCGCTCATTGCCTGCCTGTTCGAAAAGATGTCTGCCGAGCACGATGCTACACACGGCCAACAGGCGCCCCTGGCCGCTAAGATGCTCGGCGGAACAAGAAGCACAAGCATCCAACCCGAAGGCAGGGAGGCCTCCGCGTGAAGCGCATTCGCTCAGAGAAATTGATCCGCATGAAGCCGGGCGCGCTGGGCGCGAGCGGCTTCAGCACGGTGGAACTGTTCGCCTTGCCGGAAGCCCCGGGCCACGTGGTGCACGTGAGCACCAGCCGCGACGGCCAGCAGTGGAAGGAAACCGTCCACACACCCTCGCCGCTGCCGCTGGATGCCGCCACCGCCGCCTTCGAGCAGGCCGTGGCGGCGCAGATCGCGCAGGGCTACACCATAGAAGGCACCCCACTTGCCACTGCCCCATCAGCATCGCCTGCCCCCGTTGCGCTTGCACACCCCGGCGACGCCGTGCTACTCGCCAGCCTCCACCCCGACACCTGGCGACTGCTGCCGCCGGTGCGCCAGAGCCGCGTGGTGTGGCGCATCGGCGAACGCCGGCTTGCCGCCTCGGTGCCACGCCTCATAGACCTCCTCGAAACCGGCGAGCCGATGCTCGACTACTGCATCGCCTGGGCCATCGGCCGCTGCGGCGACGGTGGTGCGTTCGAGGCGATGCGCGAGCTGTCCCAGCGCGGCCGCACGCCCGTGGTCACGCGCGCGGCACGCTGGGCCGCATTGAGCCTGTGGCCGCAGGACCAGCGCGCCAGCGAAATGGCGCGCATCGCCGACGACTGGCCGGTCGCGCTGCACCGCGCCTGGGCCGGGCTGCTGGAGCTGCCGCTTGAACAAGCCATGCCCCGCCTGCGCGATCACCTGGCCGACAGCGCGCTCTGGAACGGATTGAAATTCCCAGCGTGGGTCGAGCAGCTGTTCGACCTGTCGCTGCTCGAAGGCCCCGCCGCCGACAGCCTGGTGCACGCGGCGCTGCGCGAGATCGCTCAGACGCTGCAGCTCGCGGCCGGCAGCTTCCGCGCATGGCGGCGCCTCTACAAGGGTGCCGAATTTGCGGGCGAGTACGCACTGCTCGGCGTGCTGCACCAGCGGCTCGAAACACAGCGCGCGGCGTTCCGCTCCGGCGGACGCTGGGCGATGGCGAACGGCCGCTATGTAGAGATCGCGAAAGAAATCGTGCGGCCCGACAGCCGCCTGGCCTACAGCCACCGCACGCGCGACTACCTGCGCCGCCGCACCTGGCGCAGCCTGCGCCGTCTGGCTTTGGCCGGCACGGCCGATGAGGCAAGCTGGCTGCAGCTGGCCATGGGCGTGCTGCTCGCCGCCGACGATGCCGACGCCGGCACCGCCGGCCAGCAACGCGACCCGCGCTGGAGCGAAGAACCCGGTCGCTGGCACACCGGCCCCTACAGCAATTGGCTGGTGCTGATGCAGCTGCTGCACCGCCACGACGCCGAATGGGAAGCCCAGCGCGGCGGACTGCGCTGGCGCCGCCACAGCCCGCTGCCCACGCAGCGCATCGACCGTACCGAAGCCTGGCCGGAGCGCTGGGACCGCCATCCGCAAGCCCTGCTGCAGCTGATGCAGCAAGGCCGCTGCGCCGCGGTGCACGCCTTTGCCGCCCGCGCATTGCAAGACAACAGGCCCTTCTGCGAGGCGCTGGACGCGCCCACCGTGTGGAGCCTGCTCGCCAGCAACTGGGACGACACCGCGCGCTTCGCGCTCGCCATTGCGCGCCAGCGCATCGCGGCGGGCACGGCGCCCATGCCATGGCTGCCGGCGCTGCTGCGCTCTCCGCTCGCCGAGGCGCGCGCCTACGCGCTCGAATGCATCGCACGCGATCCGGGCCTGTACAGCCAGCAGGTCGATCTGCTGCTGATGCTGCTCACCTCGGCCGATGCCGACGTGCGACGTGCCTCGCGGCTGCTGTTGCAGGCGGCGGCGTCGAACCTCTCGACGCTCGATGCGCTGTGCGTCGAACTGCTGGCCTGGCTCGCGGGCAGCGATGCCGATACGCCCGAGCTGCCCGCCATCTGCGAGAACCTGCAATGGGCGTTGCAGGGCCTGCTGCGCACCGCGGCGGCCAAGGCGCCGCTGCCGGAACTGCTTGCGCTTTTCGATCACCCTGCAGCCGAGGTCGTGGCGACAACGGCCGAGTGGCTGCTGCTGCACCCGGCCTCGGTGCAAGGCCTGCCGGTGGCCGTGCTCACACGGCTGCTGCAGTCCGACGATGCGCGCCTGCGCGGCGCCGGCGTGCGCCTTTTCACCGCCCTGCCCGACGACACGCTGCTCGGCCAGCCCGAGCTGTTCGCGGCCTTCTGCGCCAGCCCGATGGCCCCCGTTCGCGCGGCCGTGGCGCCGAAGCTCGCGCAGTTGCTGCCGGAGCATCCGGCGTTCGGCGCGGCGCTGATGCCGATGCTGCGCGACGAGCTGTTCCGCGCCGAAGCCGCCGAGGGCGTGTTCGACGCCCTGCTGCAATGGCTGCGCGGCCCGCTCGCCGAGCACACGCGCCGGGGCGAGCCCGCCGTCACGCTGCGCCTGCTCGAAGCACGCAGCAAGGGCGCGCAACAGCTCGGCGCATGGCTGCTGCCGCAGCAAGATCCGCAGGGCTTCGACGTGCTGCAGACGGCGAGCCTCGGCCTCGTCGACACCGCCGCCGCGCGCCGCTGGGCCATGGACCAGCTCGCCGCACAGCCGGAACGCACGCTCGCGAATCTCGGCGACGCGCTGCGCATCTTCGACAGCCGCTGGGACGATGCCCGCGACTGGGCCCGCCAGTGGTTCGGCGCCCAGGGCAACGCGCCCCAATGGACGCCGGCGCTGCTGGTGCGCCTGTGCGACCACAAGGACGCCGGCGCGCAGCGGCTGGGCCGCGAGTTGCTCACCACGCATTTCGACGTGACCGACGTCACCACCTACATGCTGCAGCTGAGCCAGCACCCCTCGCCCGGCATGCAGCTGTTCGTGACCAACTGGCTGGCCTCGGCCGCCGGACGGAAGCCCGACGTGCTCGCGCGGCTGGAGCCCTACTTCCTGAGCGTGCTGTCGCAGGCGAACCGCGGCCGGCTGGCCAAGGCGCGCGTCATGCAGTTCCTGGCTGCGCAGGCGGCGCATTCGGAAGACATCGCGCGCATCGTGGCACGCGTGTTCGCGCGGCAGGCCGTCACCGGCGCCATCACCGAGCGCGCGCAGTACGTGGCGGGGCTGCGCGGCATCCAGGCGCAGTTCCCCGAACTCGACAACCCCTTGCAGACCGCCCCGGTACGCAGCGTCGCGCCGCGCCGCGCGCTGCCCGCCGCCCCGGGCGGAGGAAGCGCCGCATGAGATTCCAGTACCGCTACTTCGGCCACTCCGGCGCGCAGCACACGGCCGACAGCACCGCGCTGCAGTTCGCGCCCGACACGCTGCGCGCGCCGGTGCACTTCGTGGCCGACATCAACCGCCACCTGCCGTTCCGCGAAGGCATGTCGGCCCTGCACGACGTGGTGGTGGGCGACCTGCGCTTCCAGCCGCGCGACAAGAGCGCGTATCTCGAATGGCTGGCCGGGCAGGAAGGCGAATTGCTCGCGCAGTT
The DNA here is from genome assembly GCF_058809745.1 of Variovorax sp. MPBD4-3. Classification (NCBI taxonomy): domain Bacteria; kingdom Pseudomonadati; phylum Pseudomonadota; class Betaproteobacteria; order Burkholderiales; family Comamonadaceae; genus Variovorax; species Variovorax sp. MPBD4-3. Next base: position 46,580 of record NZ_JBXASW010000004.1, on the reverse strand, counting down.
CATGGCGCGCAGCGACGAGCTGAAGACTCAGATGGCGCCTCTTCGCGACGAACTGGCCGAGCTGCGCAAGCGCAAGTCGGCCGTGCTGCAGCCCTTCCTGCGCGCGCAGAAGAGCTACTTCGACCACATCTACAAGGTCAACCGCGAGGCGTGGTTCGTGCTCGACCCGGTCATCACGGTGCACCCCGACCGCGTGTTCTTCGAGTGCTTCAGCCAGGACGAGTCGAGCTACGGCATGTTCTCGTGCAGCCACGACATCTTCGACCGGGTGAGCGACCATGCCTTCGGCACCACCAACGTCGACTACTCCGAGTCTCTGTACGACGAGTTCCAGAAGATCCGCGACTACAAGACCACGCGGCTGGCCATCGACCCCGGCGGCTTCCAGGTTCAGAGCGACAACGACCCAGCCTTCCACGAGCCGAAGATCGACGTGCCCGACAGCTGGGTGCGCGGCTTCCTGCAGGTGAGCAGCGCGATGCTGCTGCCGGCGCAGCGGCTGCAGCTGCACCCGATGGACGTGCACAACATCTGCCTCGTGCTGCGCCGGCGCAAGGAGCGCGTGGGGCCGCGCTCGCTGCGCTTCATCCTGCGGCCGGGCCAGCCGGTGCGCATCCTGTTCGAGCCCTGGGGGCACGAGCTGGTGTGCCCGCGCTCCACGCACAGCGCCACCTCGGACATCGACATCCGCGTGTGGGGCCGGCGCCGGCTGCTGCAGCTCGAACGCCTGGTGCCTGTGGCGCAGGGCTTCACCGTGCACCTGCTGGGCACCGGCATGCCCAGCTTCTGGGTGGCGCAGCTGCCCGACATGGAATTCACGCTCGGCCTCTCGGGCTGGACCGCCAACGACTGGTCGCGCAACGGCCACTTCGAACTGCTGCAACCGCGCCACACGGTCGACCAGGACAGCCAGCTTCGCGCGTTCACAGCATTGGGCGAACGCTGGCGCGCCACCACCGCCGAGCTGGCGGCAGCCACCGGGCTGTCGACGCTCACGGTCGATGCGGCGCTCGGCGGCTACGTGCAGGCCGGCCGCGTGGTGTACGACCTGGCGCACGGCGTCTGGCGCCTGCGCGAACTCAGCCGCGAGCCGCTGCCCATGGACAAGCTGCGCTACGCCAGCCCCGAGGAAGAAGCCGCTGCCGAACTGGTGCGCGCACGCCGCATTGCCAACGTGAAGACGCAGGCGCGGGCCGACGGCGGCCTCGCGCTGAGCGGCAAATGCAAGGGCGCGACCGGCCAGCGCGAATACCTGGTGAGCCTGCAACTCGACACCGACCAGCGCGTGGCCTCGGGCGACTGCCAGTGCGGCCATTTCGTGCGCCACCGCATGACCAAGGGACCGTGCGAGCACATGCTCGCGCTGCGCCTGTCCGCCTCGCCGGCTACGGCCGGCATCCAGAACGCAACGACAACGACGACAGATCAGGAAAGGACCGCACGCATCGGCTGATACACTGCTTTTTGCGAACGGAGCGGGAAGGCTCTTGCAATCCGGTTGGCGTATCGCCACCCTCGCACACAGCACTTCCCAAGCGTCACTGGACGTCTCTTCACTGTGCCGTACACGCATGGTGACGCGACAACAGTACGGCTTCCTCGAAGCTCATCGGCGTCACCATGCGTGTACGGCGTCGAGTGGAGCCCTCCAGTCCCGAGGCTCTTCGACGAGATTCCCGCTTCGTTCGCAATTTTTTTCTTCAGCAGTGCATCGGCCGGTGGCGCAGCGCCATGACCATGCAGTCTCCCCCCGCATCTTCCATTCCCGACTCGGCACTCACGCGCGAGCAGCTCTACGAGCGCATCCGCAAGGGTTCGAAGCAGGAGGTGGTCCTCGAGGAAATGCAGCGCCTGGGCTTCTGGCCGCAGGACGCGGCGCAGCCCACGGTAGAGGCCCGGCTGATCCGCCGCGAAAGCGAGCTGCAGGCCGCACTGAGCAAGCTCGGCGAGGAGCTGCGCGGCATCGAGGACCGCGACAAGGCCCTGAAGACGATGCGCAAGGAGCGCATGGCCAAGGCCCGCGAACGCCGCGAGGAAACCCGCCAGCGCCTCGCCCAGGGCCGCCATGCTCGCGCACTGGCATGGCACGAGCGGCGCCAGCGCGAACTGCTCTACGTGGGCGAAGGCGTGTCCGGCGGCCTGGGCGAGGCACGCAGCGACGCCGAGGTGCTGGCGCGCAACGCCCTGCCCGCCTTGCACCACGCGGGCGACCTCGCGCAGGCGATGGGCATCGGCCTGGGCGAACTGCGCTTCCTGGCCTGGCACCGCGACGTGGCCAGCGTGAGCCACTACCAGCGCTTCACCATTGCCAAGAAGAGCGGCGGCGAGCGCCATATCTCCGCGCCCATGCCGCGCATGAAGCGCGCGCAGTACTGGGTGCTCGACAACATCCTCGCGAAGATGCCGGTGCACGACGCGGTGCACGGCTTCCTGCCGGGCCGCTCGATCCTCACCAATGCCGCGCCGCACGTGGGGCAGGACGTGGTGATCAACCTCGACCTGAAGGACTTCTTTCCGTCCATCGGCATGCGCCGCGTGCGCGGCGTGTTCCGCCAGCTGGGCTATTCGCAGCAGGTGGCGAGCCTGCTCGCGCTGGTGTGCACCGAGGCACCTACCGACGAAGTGCAGCTCGACGGCCGCCGCTACTTCGTCGCGCGCGGCGAGCGCGTGCTGCCGCAAGGCGCGCCGACCAGCCCCATGCTGACCAACCTGCTGTGCCGCCGGCTCGACGCACGGCTGGCCGCCAGCGCCGCCAGGCTCGGCTTTCGCTACACGCGCTATGCCGACGACCTGAGCTTCTCGGCCGACGCCGCGCACAGCCGCGACACGGCCAAGCTGCTGTGGCGCGTGAAGCAGATCGTGGCCAGCGAAGGCCTCACGGTGCACCCCGACAAGCAGCAGGTCATGCGCAGACACCGGCAGCAGCATGTGACGGGCATCGTGGTCAACAACAAGCTATCACTCGACCGCGACACGATGCGCCGTTTTCGCGCGGTGCTGCACCAGGCCGAACGGCATGGCCCGCAGGGCTTGCAGTGGAACGGCAACAGCGACGTGATCGGTGCGCTGCGCGGCTACGCGAACTTCATCGCGATGACCGACGCGGCGCGCGGTGCGCCCTACGTGGAACGCGTTCGCGCACTGGCCGCGAAGCACGGCGGCGGCAAGGCGACCGCGCCGGCCGTGCCGCAGACGCCGTCGCAACGCAGCCTGCCCGCGGGCCAGTTCCGCAAGCAGTCGGCTGCGGGACAGGCGCCGTGGCCCGCGTGGTGGCAGCCCGCGCAGGCAGCGGTGCCCGTGCTGGAGAAGACAGCGGAGCAGATCGCCGCAGAGAAGAAGGCGCAGCGCGATGCAGCCCGGGCACAGGCTGCCGCTGTAGCAGCCGCGCCACAGGCCGCGGCGCGGCCGGCGCAGACGCAGGCGCCATCCGCGCCTTCCACTCCCGCGTCCGCCCCCGCGCCCGGCGCCCTGTCCCACATCGGCTGGATCGTCAGCATGATGTTCCAGGCGCTCTACGTGGTCACGACCTTCCTGGCCGGCTCCAGCCCGCTGATCTGGCTGCTCACCGGCGGCGTGTTCATCAGCAACTTCCTGCGGCGCAAGAGCGGATGGGGCGGCTTCCTGGCGGCGGTCTTCGTGTCTTCCGCGGTGGCTACGCTCGTGCACAGCATGCGCAAGTGAGCGAGCGAGCGAGCGCCAAAACCACACGCCGCTTCACAGCGCAAGGCAAGCCAGCTACAGTCGTCGCTCCGACAAACAGCCACAGAAGGAGGTACGCGATGGAAGACACCGCTGTTCACGCCCCCCGCATCGTGCGGTTTGTCGTGCCCCCTCTAGCCCTCTGACCGACTGCTGACGCTTCACCCGCGCAGCACGTGCCCTTGACGGGCGCGGCCAGTCTGGTACCCGCGGCCCTTTCGCCGCAGCGACAACAAACCGCCCCGATTCAAACGCCGCCGCCAGCACGCATGTGCCGGCCGCGCCCCGTTCCTTTTCGAATCAAGGCAAACCCATGCTTGAACCCCGTGCCGCGCATTCGCGGCATACCGTGACCACCACCGTGTTCGATCCCCAGCGCGCGAGCGAAGCCGACTGGGACCGCTTTCTCGCCTACTGGCGCCTGCGCTCCGCGGAAGACCATCCCGGAGAGCCCGTGCAGCCCGACGCCGACCGCCGGCGCGAGGTGCTGAAAACCGCCCCGCTGTATGCCTTTCATCGCGTGCTGGCCGTGGGCGAGCACGGCGAATTCATCGGCAGCCTGAGCACCAGCTTCCGCCGCCCGGGCACTCCGGGCAGCGAGCCCTTTGCGCCTTTCATCGACGCCTGGGGCGGCGTGCTGCTGCCTCACCGCCGGCGCGGCGTGGCGAGCGCCTTGCTGCGCACGCTGCTGGCGCAGATGGAGCAGCACGGCAAATCCATCGCGACCATCAAGGCGCACATGCCCGGAGGCCACGCCTTCCTGCAGGCCATCGGCGCGAGCGAAAAGCACCGCAGCGTCGAGAACCGCATGCGCTTCGACGGCCTCGACTGGCAGGAGCTCGCGCGTTGGCGCACCGAAGGCTTCGCGCCTGCACACGGCCTTCGCGCCGAGGTGCATGCCGGCCGCGTGCCGCACGAGCGGCTGGCGGCGCTGGTGGGCCCGATGTCCAGCTTGTTCGACGACGCACCCACCTCCGGCCTGCAGCGTCCGCCCTTTCGCTACGACCTCGAAGACTTCGCACCCTGGTACGCGGAAATGGACCGCCGCGGCGGCGAGCACTTCCTGGTGCTGCTGCTCGACGGCGACGAACTGGCCGCGATGTGCGAGGCCAGCTGGAATGCGCGCTACCCCGACCGCATGAGCCAGCGCCTCACGGCCGTGTCGCGCAAATGGCGCGGCAAGGGTCTCGCCAAGGGCGTGAAGGCCGCCATGCTGCAACTCGTGCGCGAGCGCCATCCCGAGGTCACGCTCGCCATCACCAGCAACGCCGAGGTCAACGCGCCCATGCTCGCCATCAACCACCGCCTGGGCTTCGCGCCGTACCGGCACGACAGGCTCTACCAGGTCGGCACCCGAAGCCTGCGGGACTTTCTCGCCACCCGTTCCACTACGCCCGAGGAGGCATCTCGATGAAAGCACCCCAGAGACTGCAGGCCCTGATCGACGAAGGCCTGATCGACAACGTGGTGCGCCAGCTGATGAGCGGCAAGGAAGCCATGGTCTACGTCGTGCGCTGCGGCGACGAGACACGCTGCGCCAAGGTCTACAAGGAGGCCGACAAGCGCAGCTTCCGCCAGGCCGTGGACTACACCGAGAACCGCCGCGTCAAGAACAGCCGCGAGGCGCGGGCCATGGCCAAGGGCACGCGCTTCGGCCGCCAGGTGACCGAGGCCATCTGGCAGAGCGCCGAGGTCGATGCGCTCTACCGGCTGGCCGCCGCCGGCGTGCGCGTACCGACGCCGCACAACTTCCTGGAGGGCGTGCTGTTGATGGACCTCGTGACCGACGCCAACGGCGACGCCGCCCCGCGCCTGAACGACGTGGCCTTCTCGCCCGAAGACGCGCTACTCCACCACGCCAGCCTGCTGCGCGAGGTGATGCGCATGCTGTGCGCAGGCATCGTGCACGGCGACCTTTCGGAGTTCAACGTGCTGCTGGCCGAAGACGGCCCGGTCGTCATCGACCTGCCGCAGGCGGTCGATGCCGCGGGCAACAACCACGCCCGGCGCATGCTGCTGCGCGACGTGGAGAACCTGCGCAACTTCTTCGGCCAGTTCGCGCCCGCGCTGCTGAAGACGCGCTTCGGCGAAGAGATCTGGCACCTCTACGAACGCGGCCAGCTGCGCCCCGAGACCGAGCTGACCGGCAGCTTCGTGCCCGAGACCGGCCCGGTCGACCTGCGCAACGTGCTGCGCGAGGTGGACGACGCGCGCGAGGAAGAGGCCGCGCGGCTGCTGCGCCTGCGCACGCCGCGACAATAGGCGGGCCAACGCCCGCCTGCCCGATGACCTCTTCCGCCCTGCCGACTACCGTCCCGCGCCAGCTCCTGGCCTCCACCGTCCGCCGGGTCGCCAAGGCCGCGGCTTTCGTGGCGCTGGGCTTCGGCCCGGCCGCGCAGGCCGCCGGCACGGCCATCCGGCTGCAGGACGACCGGGGCACCACGCTGGAGCTGCAGGCGCCGGCGCGGCGCATCGTGTCGCTGATGCCCTCGCTGACCGAAACCGTCTGCGCGCTGGACGCGTGCGACCGGCTGGTCGGCATCGACCGCCATGCCAACTGGCCGGCTTCGGTGAAGGGCCTGCCGCAGGTGGGCGGCATCGACGACGCCAACATCGAGCGCATCGTCGCGCTCAAGCCCGACCTGGTGCTGTTGCGCCCGCGCAGCCGTGCCGCAGAGCCGCTGGAGCGCCTGGGCATCAAGGTGCTGGCGCTCGACGCCAAGACCCATGCCGACCTGCGCCGCGTGATGGAGACCGTGGCCCGCGCCACCGGCCGCCCCGGCGCCGGGGAGGCCTACTGGCGCAAGCTCGATGCCGGGCTGGACGCCGCCCGGGCCCGCGTGCCGGCCGGCTGGCAGGGCCGGCGCGTGTACTTCGAAGTGCACGGCGGCATGGCGGCGGCCAGCGAAAGCTCCTTCATCGGGGAAACCCTTGCCCGCCTCGGGCTGGGCAACGCAGTGCCCGGCACGCTCGGCCCCTTTCCCAAGATGAGCCCCGAATTCGTGGTGCGCGCCGACCCCGACGTGCTGATGGTGTCGGCGCTGGGCGAAATCTCGGCCATGGCCGGGCGGCCCGGCTGGTCGGCCATGTCGGCGATAAAGCGCGGGCGGGTCTGCAGCTTCGCCTCGGCCCGCTTCGACCTGATGATGCGCCCCGGCCCACGGCTGGACGAGGCCGCCGACGCCATCGTGGGCTGCCTCGCCTCGCTGGGCGAGCCCAAGCCTTGACCGACCGCGCCCCTCGGCGGCGGCCCTGACGTACCATTCCGGCATCTTGACCACATCGCCCGCCTCTTCCGCGCCTGTAGCAGCCGTCGATACCGACGAGGCCATCGCGCGGGACGTGGCCGCCATCGGCCGCATCAGCGCGGTGCCATCGCTGCTCAAGGTCATCTGCCAGCACACCGGCATGGGCTTCGCGGCCGTGGCCCGCGTGACGGACGGCACCTGGACCGCCTGCGCGGTGGAAGACAACATCCAGTTCGGCCTCAAGCCCGGCGGCCAGCTGGAGGTGCGGACCACGCTGTGCAGCGAGTCGCGCGCGGCGCGCCAGCCGGTGGTGATCGACAAGGCCAGCACCGACCCCGTCTACTTCGACCATCACACGCCGCGCCTGTACAACATCGAGAGCTACATCTCGGTGCCAATCATCCACACCAACGGCGACTACTTCGGCAACCTCTGCGCCATCGACCCGCGTCCGGCCCAGGTGTCGGAGCCGCGCGTTGTGGCCATGTTCACCGCCTTCGCCGACCTGATCGCGCGCCAGCTCGAGACCGAAGACCGCCAGGAACGCACCGAAACCGCCCTGCAATCGGCCCAGGCCACGGCCGAGCTGCGCGAGCAGTTCATCGCCGTGCTGGGGCACGACCTGCGCAACCCGCTGTCGTCGGTGGGCGCGGCGGCCGAGCTGCTGATCCGCCGGCAGGCCGAGCCCGACCTCGTGAAGCTGGGCACCCGGCTGAAGGCCAGCACGCGCCGCATGTCGGCGCTGATCGACGACGTGCTCGACTTCGCGCGCGTGCGGCTGGGCTCGGGCATGGGCCTGGAGATCCGCGAAGCCGCTTCGCTGGCCTCGGGGCTCAAGGACGTGATCGACGAAGTGCGCGCCGCCCATCCGGCGCTCGACATCCGCGACGAGATCTCCATCAGCAGCACCGTGCGCTGCGACCCGGGGCGCATCCAGCAGGTGCTGTCCAACCTGCTGGGCAATGCGGTCGCGCACGGCGCGCCCAACCAGCCGATCGTGGTGCGCGCCGAGGTGCGCAACGGCCAGCTGGAGCTTTCGGTGGCCAACGGCGGCGAGCCCATTCCGCCCGGCGACATCACCAGGATCTTCCAGCCCTACTGGCGCCCCGAGAACAGCAAGCCCGGCGGCGGCCTGGGGCTGGGCCTGTACATCTGCGCGGAAATCGTCGCGGCCCATGGCGGAACGCTGGAGGTCACCTCCTGCGCGGAAGACGGAACCTGTTTCGTGGCGAAGCTCCCGGTCGCCTGACACTTCATGCAGAACAGCAGCGGCATGGCGGTGGTCCCCGCCACGGACTTTTCTCACGGTGAACTCACCGCACTCTGGAACCGCGCCTACGAGGGCTACTTCGTGCCCGTCGCGTTCGACGAGCAGCGCTTCGAGCGCCACCTGCGGCGCGGCGACGTCGACCTCACGCTGTCGCGCGTGCTGGCGGTGGACGGCATGGCCTGCGGCATATCGCTGGTCGGCCGGCGCGGGCAGCGCGCGTACCTCGCGGGCTTCGGCATTGCGGATTCGCACCGGCGCCAAGGGCTGGCCGGGCAGTTGATCAAGTCGCAAGCCGCGGCCCTGTCGCATGCCGGCATCGCGCTGGCGGTTCTCGAAGTGATCGAGCAGAACCCGGCGCGCACGCTCTACCGGCGGGCCGGCTTCAAGGAGCTGCGCACGCTCGACGTGCGCGAATGGAGCTTCGAGAAGCATCGCCGGAAGGCCAGCACGCGGCCCGAACCCGCTGCGCTCCAGCAGCTGCACCACGCCTGCGCCGAGGTTTGCCGACCCACCTGGCGCCGCGAATGGCCGACCGTGCTCGACGCCCTGGTGCGCGAGCACGCCGTCGCGCTCGGCGTGTGGCGCGACGACACGCTGTGCGCCTACGCGGTGATGCCGCCGCCCGGCGATGGCCAGGGTGCGCTGCTCGACGCCGCGGCCCTCGACGAAACCGCCGCGCACGAATTGCTCGACGCCCTGGCCACCGCCCGCCCCGGCACCCGCTGGCGGCTGGTGGACGAGCCCGAGGGCAGCCCGCTGCTGCGCGCGGCCGGCGCGCGCGGCGCGGTTCCGGTCATCCGCCAGGTCGAAATGGCACTGACCTTGCATCAAGACAACGACGCCCCTCTCGCCTGACCCTCGCTCCCCCATGAAGCACCGCAAGCAAACCACATCGTCCACGCCTTTCGTCCGGGTCGGCCCCAGCGGCGTGCACGGCCTCGGCGCCTTCGCCACGCGCGACCTGCCGCCCGAAGCCTTCCTGGGCCTGTACGAAGGCCGCCGCTACACCAAGGCCGAGATCGCCACCAAGGTCTGGAACGACCAGCTCACCTACCTGTTCACGCTGTCGAACCACGAGACCATCGACGGCGCCAAGGGCGGCAACGCCACGCGGCACCTGAATCATTCGTGCGAGCCCAACTGCGAGGCGGTCGAGGAATACGACGAGGGCGGCGAGCTGGTGCTGAAGTTCCAGACGATCACGGCCGTGGACGCGGGCGACGAGTTGTTCATCGACTATTCGCTGACGGCGGACGACGGCTCGCCGCCCTCCAAGTACCCCTGCCACTGCGGTTCGGCGAACTGCCGGGGGACGATGCTGGCGCCCGAAGAGGCCGAGGCACCCGCCCCCTGAGCGTCCCGGCGCCGGCGTCAGGGCGACTCGCTCTTCAGCCTGCGCAGTTGCTCTTCGGTGCGGTCGAGCTCCAGGCGAAGCGCCCTGGCCTGCTGCTCCAGCCTGTCGATATGGGCAGCGCGGCTCTCGGCCGGCGCCGCGGCCTTGCATTGCGCCTGCAGCGCGCTCAAGGCCTCGGCAAGCTCCCGCCGCCGCAGCATCTGGCCCCGCGAACGCGCGAGATCGATATCGCGCTCCAGGACAGCCTCCTCGGCCTGGCAAGTGGCGCTGTCCGGCGGCACGGCGGGTTGTGCGAAGGCAGGCAGCGTCACGCTCGACACAAGGGCCAGGAAGAAGGTTTTGACGCTCATGCCGCACGGTAACGCAACGGCAGCAAAAAACACCGCTCAGCCCTACACGGCGAGGTAGCGCGCATCCCACCCCTCGGCGAGTTGCTTCGCGCGGTGCAGCGGCACGCGCGCCACCTCGAAATCGACCACGCATGCGACATCGGCGGCTTCGGGCCGCGCGGGGCTTTCGCTGCTGCGCCCGTCGGTCAGCAGCCACAGCCAGCGCTGCCGCGCGTCGCTCTTTGCGAGCAACTGCTCGGCGCGCTGCACGCCCAACGCCAGCGGCGTGCCGCCACCGGCGGCAATCGGCGCGACCCAGTCGTCGTTCCAGGCGCTGGCGCGGCGCGGCGGCAGGCGCAGTTCGACCACCTCGCCGGCAAAGCACAGCAGCGCGACATGGTCGCGGCGCTGGTAGGCCTCCTCCATCAACGCGAGCAGCAGGCCCTTGGCGCGCGCGAGGTTGCCGTCGTCGCGCATCGACGCCGAGCAGTCGAGCAGGAAGCAGTGCAGCGCGCCGCTGCGTGCCTCCCGCGGGCGGCGTCTCAGGTGTTCGGCGCGCAACTGGCCCGCACCGCGCGCCGCAAAAGTACGCGGCCAGTCGAAGGCCGTGCCCTGCGATGCGGCGCCATGCCATGCGTCCCTCTGCGTGCCCTGCCTCCGGTCACCCTGGCGCGCGCCAGCGGGTGCGGCGTCCCGGAGGCTCAGGCTTTTTTTGGCGCGGCCTGCGGGCGGGAAGCGATCAGCGGGCGCAGCGGTTTCACGCGCTCGATGCCGACGGGCTCGGGCGGCATGGCGCCCCAGTCTTCGTCGGCGGCACTGCTTGTGCCGGAGGCGCCGTTCGTCTCCGCGCCACGTGGCGCAGGTGCAGGCGCCGGGGCGGAGGTTTTGGCCGGCGGCGCGCCAGCGGCTTCCGGCTTGCGACGGTGCAGCAGCACCGCTTCGGCCGCGCGCCGCACGTGATCGGTGGTGATGGCTTCGGCGTCTTCCCACGCCGCGAGCGCTCGCGCCGAGCGCAGCATGACGAGGTCCGCGCGCAGGCCGTCCACGCCGGCCTCGATGCACAGCGCACCGACCGCGTCGTGCACCGCGTCCCCATAGGGCAGCGCCGAGCCGTCGGCCAGCCGCGCGCGGGCCCGCGCCAGCGCGTCCGACAGCTCGGCCTCCGCCTGCGCGTGCTTCGCGCGGAAGGCGGCCGGATCGGCATCGAACGCCAGCCGCGCGCGCACGATGGCCTGGCGTTCGGCCGCATCGTCGATGTTGCGCAGCTGCACGCACAGGCCGAAGCGGTCGAGCAGCTGGGGCCGCAGCGTGCCTTCTTCCGGATTCATGGTGCCGACCAGCACGAAGCGCGCGGCGTGACGGTGCGAGATGCCGTCGCGCTCGACCACGTTCACGCCGCTGGCCGCCGCGTCGAGCAGCGAATCGATCAGCGCATCGGGCAGCAGGTTGATTTCGTCCACGTACAGCACGCCGTCGTGCGCGCGCGCCAGCAGGCCGGGCGCGAACTTGAGTTCATGGCCGGCCAGCGCCTGGCCGAGGTCCAGGGTGCCGACGAGGCTTTCGAGGCTCGCGCCCAGCGGCAGCGTGACGAAGGGCGCGCCGGGCAGCAGTTCGGCCAGCGCCCGCGCGGCGGTGGTCTTGGCCGTGCCGCGCGGTCCTTCGATCAGCACGCCGCCCAGCGCGGGATCGACCGCGGCCAGCAGCAGCGCCTGCCGCAACTGCGGCTGCCCGGCGATCGCTGCAAACGGAAAAGGCAGCGGCATCGGGGCGGCTGTGGTCATCGGGGGGTTCCTTCCATCCGCTGCTCCTGGTCGAGCAGCAGGTTCTCCAATTGGGTGCGGTAGTCGCCGGGCGACTGCCAGAGGCCGCGCTGCATGGCTTCGAGCAGGCGGCTGAGCATGTCGTGCAGCGCGCGCGGATTGTGCTCGCTCACGAAATCGCGGGTGGCCTCGTCCAGCACGTAGGCGTCGGCCACCATCGCGTATTGGTGGTCGCCGACCACGCGCGCGGTGGCGTCGAAGCCGAACAGGTAGTCGACCGTGGCGGCCATCTCGAAGGCGCCCTTGTAGCCGTGGCGCTTCACGCCGTCGATCCACTTGGGGTTGACCACGCGCGAGCGGATGACGCGGCTGATTTCTTCCTTCAGCGTGCGCACGCGCGGCGCCTGCGGGTTGCCATGGTCGCCGTGGTACATGGCCGGCTGCCGGCCGCTCAGGTGGCGCACGGCGGCGGCCATGCCGCCCTGGAACTGGTAGTAGTCGTTGGAGTCGAGCAGGTCGTGCTCGCGGCTGTCCTGGTTCTGCATGACGACGTCCATGGCGCGCAGCCTGCGCACCAGCGCGCCGGCGGCCGGCACGCCGTCGCTGCCCTGCCCGTAGGCATGGGCGCTGCCGCCGACATAGGCCTTCGACAGGTCGTCGTCGGTCTGCCAGTCGCCGTGGTCGAACAGCGGCTGCAGGCCAGAGCCGTAGCTGCCCGGCGCCGAGCCGAACACGCGCCAGCCGGCCTGGGTGCGGGCGGCTTCGGGCGCCACGCCCTGCGCTTGCAGCGTGGCGGCTTCGCGCAGGATGCGCGCGCGGATCGGGTTGCGCTCGGCGTCTTCGTCTTCCTGTGCCGCGACGGCCTGCACGGCGGCGTCGAACATCTGCACCGCGTTGGGAAAGGCGTCGCGGAAGAAGCCCGAGATGCGCAACGTGACGTCGATGCGCGGGCGGCCCAGCCCCACCGTGGGCAGCACCTCGAAATCGACCACCCGCTGGCTGCCCGGCGCCCACTTCGGCCGAACGCCGATGAGCGCGAAGGCCTGTGCCAGATCGTCGCCGCCGGTGCGCATGGTGGCCGTGCCCCAGACCGACAGGCCCATCGCCACCGGGTAGTCGCCATGTTCCTGCATGTGGCGCTCGACCAGTTGCGCGGCCGACTTCAGGCCCAGCATCCAGGCCGTGGGCGTGGGAATGGCGCGGGTGTCGACCGCGTAGAAATTGCGCCCGGTCGGCAGCACATCGGGCCGGCCGCGCGAGGGTGAGCCGCTCGGGCCGGGCGGCACGAAGCGGCCCTGCAGGGCGCGCGAGAGCTGCAGCAGTTCCTGCGTGCCGCAGGCGTCGAGCGCGGGCGCCAGGCTGCGTTCGACGCGCCCGAGCACGGCCGCGGTGCGCGGCAGATCGGGCGGGCAATCGCGCGACTCGATCAGCCGCTGCGCGAGCAACTCCAGCCGCTCGCGCGTGTCGCCCTGGTGCCGCCACGCATCGGTGCTGACAGCCTGCAGCAGCGCGGGCCGGGCGCCCTGCCAGGGCCTGGCCGCGTCGATGTCCAGCGGATCGAAGCCTTCGCCGGGCAGCAGGTCGTTTGCCAGCGCGCCGAGCAGCCCCGCGTTCTCGCCCGCGCCTTCCGCGGCCGGATAGCGCGCGAGCGCCAGCAGCGTGTCGCGCCGCAGGCGGCCCGCGGGCGATGCGCCGAACACATGCAGCCCGTCGCGGATCTGCGTTTCCTTCAGCTCGCACAGGTAGGCATCGACACGGGCCAGCACCGCGTCGTCTTCCGCGCCCGGCATGCCCAGTTCCTCGACCAGGTGCTGCGCCCGCACCGCCGCGAGGATCTGCGCGCGCAGCACCTTGGCGCGGCGCGCATCGACCAGCAGCGCGTCGTAGTACTCGTCCACCTGGCGCTCCAGGTCTTGCAGCGGGCCGTGGTTCTCGGCGCGCGTGAGCGGCGGCATCAGGTGGTCGATGATGACCGCCTGCGTGCGCCGCTTGGCCTGCGCGCCCTCGCCCGGGTCGTTGACGATGAAGGGATACACGTTGGGCATCGGCCCCAGGACGGCGTCGGGCCAGCAGGCCTGCGACAGCGCGATGCTCTTGCCAGGCAGCCACTCGAGGTTGCCGTGCTTGCCGACATGCACCACGGCGTCGATGGCGAAGGCGTCGCGCAGCCAGAAGTAGAAGGCAAGGTAGCTGTGCGGCGGCACCAGCTCGGCGTCGTGGTAGCTCGCGTAGTCGGCCGCGCCCAGGGCGCCCAGCGCGCGCGCGGGCTGGATGCCGACGAACACCCGGCCCAGCCGCAGCCCCGCGATCATGAAGCGGCCCTGCCGCACCATCGGGTCTTGCTCGGGCGCGCCCCATCGGGCGTCGATGGCGTCGGCCATGCCTTCGGGCAGCGACGCGAGCCGCGCGCGGTAGTCGGCCAGCGCATAGCTTTGCCAGGCCGGGCGCGCGGCCCACTGCGCGGGGTCGTTGGCGATGCCTTCCTGCAGGCGGCGCATCAGCGCGTCGCCGTCTTCGGGCAACGCGGCGGGGTCGCCGAGCGCATAGCCCTCGGCCTGCATCGCGCGAAGGATGGCGATGACCGAAGCCGGCGTGTCGAGCCCCACGCCGCTGCCGATGCGGCCTTCGCTGCCGGGGTAGTTGGCCAGGATCAGCGCGACGCGCTTGTCGGCCGCGCCGAGCGCGCGCAGCCGGCACCAGCGCCGCGCCAGCTCGGCAACGAAAGCAACGCGGTCGGGCTCGGGCTGGTAGTTGACCACCTCGGTCTGCGTGAGTTCGCAGCGGTGCGACAGGCCCTTGAAGCTCACGGCGCGCGTGATGATGCGGCCGTCCATCTCGGGCAGCGCGATCTGCATCGCGATGTCGCGCGGGCGCAGGCCCTGGCTGTCGGCCAGCCAGTCTTCGCGGTTGCCGCCGCTCACGATCACCTGCAGCACGGGCGCGTCGCCGGCCAGCGCAAGGCTCTCGCCCTCTTCCTTCTGCGTGCCCTGCCCCAGCGCGGCGAAGGCGGTGGTGTTGAGCACGAGCTGCACGTCATGCGCGGCGCACAGCTCGCGCAGCGCCGACAGGCACAACGGGTCTTTCAGCGAATCGAGCGCAACGGGCAGCGTGTTCAGCCCCTCGGCGCTCAGCGCGGCGGCGATCGCGTCGAAGGCCACGGTGTTGCCCGACAGCAGGTGCGAGCGATAGAACACCAGCGCCACCACCGGCGCACCCGCGTGCCAGCTGGCGCGCAGGTCGTCGATGCCGGCCACCGTGTGCGCCGTGTCCATGCCGCGCGGCACATGCAGCGCGACCTGCGGCAGGCTGCGCGGCGGCAATGGCGCGTCTCCATGGCCGAGGCCGTGGAAGGCCACCGCGCGCAGGAACTGCAGCGCATTGCCCGCGCCGCCCGCGCGCATGTACTGCCAGAGCTGCCGGCCCACCGCGCGCGGCGCGGTGCCGCGCGCCAGCAGGTCTTCGTCTTCCTGCAGGTCGCCGGAGAACATCGCGAGCTGCTGGCCCTTGCGCTTCGCGAGCTTCTCCAACTGCTGCAGCCCGTAGGCCCAGGCTGATTCGGCCCCCAGGTGGTCGACCACCACCACGCGCGCATGCTGCAGCACCTCGTCGATGTACAGGTCGAGCGAGGCCGGCTGCTTCAGGTACATGAGGTTGGCCAGCCGCAGCGACGGGTAGCCGGGGTCGGTTTCGGCCAGCGCGGTGCGTGCGGCGGCCAGCAGTGCGAGCGTGGTGTCGGCCGAGCTGAGCACCACGATGTCGCCCGGCGTCTGGTCGAGGCGGGTGACGACGCCGTCGTCCTCGACGAAGCGTCCGGGCTGGGTGCTCAGCAGGTGCATGCGTTCAGGAGTTCAGGCCGTCAAACCGTCATGCGGCGACAGCAGCCGCCTCTTGCAGCGCCTTGCGCAGCGCCGCTTCGTCCAGGTCTTCGCCGATGAACACCAGCCGCGTGCGCTGCGCCTCGCCGTCGCGCCAGCGGCGGTCGAAGTGGTGGTCGAAGCGCCGGCCCACGCCCTGCACCAGCAGGCGCATCGGCTTGCCCGGCACGGCGACGAAGCCCTTCACGCGGTAGATGGTGTGCTGCTCGACCAGCTTGCCGAGCACGGCCAGCAGGCTGTCGCGGTCCACGGGCGGCAGCTCGATCACCAGCGAGTCGAACTCGTCGTGGTCGTGGTCTTCCTCGTGGTCGTGGTGGCTTTCGCGCAGGTGGATGGTGGCCTCGGCGGCGCGGCCCTGGCCCAGCAGCAGCGCGAGCGGCAGCCTGCCCTCGGTGGCGGCGACGATCTTCACCTCGGGCGGCAGTTCCTCGCGCACCAGGGCCTCGACCTTCGCGCGCGCGGCGTCGTCCATCAGGTCGGTCTTGTTGAGCACCACCAGGTCGGCGGCAGAGAGCTGGTCTTCGAACAGCTCGTGCAGCGGCGATTCGTGGTCGAGGTTGGGGTCGGCGCGGCGCGCTTCGTCCACGGCCTCGGGGTTCTCCGCGAACTGGCCCGACGCGGCGGCCGGGCCGTCGACCACGGTGACCACCGAGTCCACGGTGAAGATGTTGGCGATGTCGGGCCACTGGAAGGCCTGCACCAGCGGCTTGGGCAGTGCCAGGCCCGAGGTCTCGATGAGCACCGCGTCGAGGTCGCCGCGCCGCTCGGCCAGCTGCAGCATCACGGGCAGGAACTCTTCCTGCACGGTGCAGCAGACGCAGCCGTTGGCCAGCTCGTAGAGCGCGCCTTCGCGCTCGTTGCCTTCGTCGTCGCAGCCGATGCCGCAGCCGCGAAGAATCTCGCCGTCGATGCCGAGCTCGCCGAACTCATTGACGATCACCGCGATGCGGCGGCCTTCGGCGTTGCCGAGGATGTGGCGCAGCAGCGTGGTCTTGCCGCTGCCGAGGAAGCCCGTGACGATGGTGACGGGGATCTTGGCGTTGCTTGCTTGGGTCATTGGAGTGTTCGTTGGGGCGCCCGTGGCGGCCGGAGAGATGAACGGGCACCGGGCGGCAGCATGGGCGTTCCGGTGGCCATCACGAGAGGATCGGCGCCAGGCCCGCCAAGCGAGCCTGGAACCCGGGAAGAAGGAGAGCGCGGTGAATCAGACGCCGCCGTACAGGCGGCGCTCGACGAAGACCGAGCCTTGCAGGCGGCGCCAGCCCTTGGCGGCGGCCAGCACGCCCAGGTCGACCAGCGGCTCGACCAGCACCACCGTCATGTAGGCAGCCCCGAAGCTGGCGATCTGGCCGAGGTTCTCGAGCCCGGTGCCGCGGCCGTACAGCGCCCAGAAGCCGACCCACACCACGATGCCGCCCTGGTAGGCCACCGACAGCTTGAAAGCCTGCTGGTAGCTCAGGTCCACATAGGCCACGTTCTTCGGGATGATGCGGCGCGCCAGCGCGGCGGTCGCGAACAGCGGCACCAGCAGCGTGGTGACGTTCATGCCGTACTGCGCAATGTCCTGCGGCTCGAAGAACAGGCCCTGGATGAGCAGCCCGCCCGCCAGGCCGATGGCCGCGGGCGCCAGCCCGAACACCAGCAGCAGCGTGGTGCCGAGGATCAGGTGCACCTCGGACACGCCCACCGGGTGATGCGGCAACACCTCGAAGAAGCAGAACACCAGCGCCACGGCAACGGCGGAGCGCAGCACCAGTGCGGCAAGGCCGTCTTTCACCGCGGTTTCGATGGCCACCTTGCCTGTGTAGGCGAGTGCGGCAGCGGCCGTGGCATAGCTGAGAAAAATCTTGGTTCCGTCGACGAGACCTGGTTCGATGTGCATCGAGCACCTCCTGAAATGCACCGCAGTGCGAAAGTTGATTGTTGGTTCATGGACCTGCCTGCGCAAGCCCCTTCGAGGCCGCCGCCCGCCGTGGCTTGCGCCGCAGCCGGCGCCAGCCGATCACCACGCCGCTGGCCGAGGCTACCGCACCGACCACCGACAGCAGCCACATCACGACATCCCAGGCCGGCCGGTACTGGATGAGCCAGGGAAAGTCGAGGCTGTGCGCCGCGTTGAAGAGCCAGCGGCGCAGGCGCGAGTTGCTGTCGTTGCTGCCCGCCACCTGCCCGCTGGCCGGGTCGATGTAGACCCGGCTGCGCGCGGCGTCGTCGAACTGCAGGCGCCACACGGGCACGATGCGCTCGCGGTGGTGGCCGTACCAGTGGAAGTCTTCGCGCGTCTGGAGCACCGCCTCGGTGACACGGGCGCCGGGACGCAGCGCCGAAGCGGCGCGCACGATGTCGTCCCTGGCAATGGAAGCAGGCGCGCCGCTGGCGGCATCGACCACCCACGCGCGCACCTGCGCATCGCGCAACTGCAGCAGCGGCCGGCCGTCGAACCACAGCAGCATGGCCTCGCGCGGCGCGGCGGCGCCCCCGCCGTGCGGCAACGATGCCGGCGGCCAGGGGAACGGCGACACCCCAGCACCGCTGTAGCGGGCCATCGCCGCCGCGTCGCCCGGCCCGCGCTGGAACCAGCCGTTGGGGTTCATCGAGAGCCAGCCGCTGATGATCCAGGTCAGCACGAAAAAGCCGCCGATCAGCCCCGCGATGTGGTGCCAGGCCATCCACCCGCTGTACGGCGTGACCGATCCGCTGCGAAAACGCCTGCGCAGCCGCACACGCAGGATGCCGATGACGATGCCCGTCACCGCCGAGACGATGCACGCCGCCGACAGCCACACGACCACGTCGTGCCACAGGGGCGGGTCGGCGCGCAGCGGCGTGAAGTAGATCCAGTGCGGCACCGAGCCCAGCCAGTTCCAGAAGCGCTCGGAGCGGTTGCTGTCGCGCACCACTTCGCCGTTGCGCGAAGACACGTAAAGCTCGGTGCCGGCCGCGTCGCCAAGCTCGATGCGGTGCAGCGGGCGCAGCGGGTTCAGGCCCTGAGGCACGGTCCACTGGTCGCGCTCCAGCGTCTCGGCCCAGCGCGCGCCCGGCCGGCCCGAAAACGCGCGCGCGATGGCTTCGGCCTGCGCGGCATCGACCGGGCCCGGCACACGGCCGTCGCGCGCCGAGACCGTATGCCGGCCGCCGTGCGCATCGACGATGCGCCACACGGGCTGCGGATCGGTGCCGCCCTGCATCTCCAGCACCATGCGCCGGGGCGGCTGCGCGCGTGCGGCGGGCGGCAATGCATCGAGCGCGGCCGCGGGCGACACCGTTGCCTGCGAAAAGCGCAGCGGCCCCAGCCCGGCCAGCCGCTCGGCGTCCGTCAGGTTGGGATACCCCACGTACATCATCACCACGCCCGAGACGAACCACATGACGAACAGCAGGCAGCCGCCGATGCCCAGCCACCGGTGGGTCCAGTAGAGGCCGTGCCGGATGCGCGGCCAGGCGCGGCGCCATGCGGAAGTCATGCGTGGGTCGCTCAGAAATCGACCAGCGCCGAGAGTTCGAACGAACGCGGGCGGCCCAGCAGCCACTGGTTGCCGCCGTTCGAGAACGACACCGCATAGCGCCGGTCGGCCAGGTTGTAGGCGCGCAGCGCCAGCTTGAGCGAACGGTTCGCCTGCCAGCTG
Source organism: Variovorax sp. MPBD4-3 (assembly GCF_058809745.1). Lineage (NCBI taxonomy): Bacteria > Pseudomonadati > Pseudomonadota > Betaproteobacteria > Burkholderiales > Comamonadaceae > Variovorax > Variovorax sp. MPBD4-3. Next base: position 27,419 of record NZ_JBXASW010000004.1, on the reverse strand, counting down.
AGCGAAGCGTCGGCCACGGTGTACGAGCCGATCTTGCGCGAGTTGGCGGCGTCGACCTGGCGCGGGCCGACATGGCGCACGCCGAACGCGGCCTCCCACTGCGGCAGGAAGCGCCAGTTGAGCCACAGGTTGGCCGTCTGCTCGGGCACGCCGCTGGGCGTGTTGCCCGCGCGCGAGATCAGCCTGCCGCCGACCACTTCGTTGAAGTCGTCGTAGCGCGCGCGCAATCTGGCGATGTTGGCCTCGAGGTCCAGCGTGGGCGTGAGCGCCATGTCCAGCGTGGCCTCGATGCCCTCGGACGACTGCCGCCCGATCTGCTGCGTCTTGCCCGGGTCGCTCGCGTCGCGCGACAGCAGCTTGTTCTTCTCGATGCGGTAGGCCGCCACGGTCCAGGCGCCGCGGTTGTCGGCGAACTGGCGCTTGTAGCCGACCTCGACCTGCCGGCCGGTGCTGAGCTCGAACGGCACCTGCGTGGCCGAGGTGCTGATGAGCGAGGTCAGCGGATCGGCCGCGCGCGCCACCTGCGCATAGAAAGACTGCGACGCATCGGGCGCATACACCACGCCCAGGCGGCCGGTGGCGTACTCGAAGGTCTTGCCCAGATTGTTGGCCGCGTTCTGCAGGTCGGCGCGGGCGATCTTCGCGTGGTCCCAGCGCAGGCTGCCCACCACCGACCATTGGTCGTCGAAGGCCAGCTTGTCTTCGGTGAAGAAGGCGTAGGTGTCGGTCCTGGTCCGGTAGCGAGGCGTGTAGGCCACGGGCGAGACGTAGTAGCCCGGGTTGAAGACGAAGGGGTCCACCACCGATCGCCCGCCGTAGGGCGAATCGTTGGTGTGCTGGAAGTCGATGCGGTTCACGTCGAAGCCCACCAGCACCTGGTTGGCCAGGCCGAACAGGCCGTGCTTGAAGGTGGCGTCGGTGCGGTTGCCGATCTGCTCCTGGTCGTGGCCGATTTCCAGGTAGTCGCCGCGCGTCACGCGGCGCGTGGTGGCGCTGTAGGTGTAGGTCTCGCTGTTGCGCCAGTGGCGCTTGCTCTCCAGCCGGTAGAGCTGGTTGCGCACGGTGACCGAATCGTTCGGCGTCCACTGGGCGTCGAGGCGGGTCCACTTGTCGCGGTACTTGATCTCGGAATCGTCGAGGTTGTAGTTCTGGCGCAGCGTCTGGCTGCTCAGGCGGCCGTCGATCAGCGGCACGCCGTAGTAGCGCTGCGGCGACTGCCGGCCCTCGTCGTGCGAGAGCGTGAACTGCAGTTGCGGCGACACGTCGAGCCGCACCGCCGCGCCCACGGCCAGGCTCTCGGCCTGGCCGCGCTGCATGAAGCCGTCGGTCTGGCGGTGGCTGATGTCGAAGCGGTAGGAGAGCCTGTCATCGATCGCGCCGCCGCTGCCGAAAGCCACCTGGCGGGTGGCGTCGGAGCCTACGGTGAGCAGCGCCTGGTTCTGGATCGGCCCGCGCGTGGGCTTCCTGGGCACCACGTTGATCGCGCCGCCGATGGCGCCTTCGCCGTACATCACCGAGGCCGCGCCGCGCAGTATCTCGATGCGGTCGACCGACCAGGTGTCGAACGGGAAGGTGACGGTGCCCGCGCCCGCGTACAGCCGCGTGCCGTCGAACAGCTGCATCACCGAGCCGTGGCCCAGGAAGCCGCGCGCCGCCATCGCGGTGCCGCCGTTGCCGGGGCCGGGCGAACCGGTGATGCCGGTGGCGCGGGTGGCGGCATCGATCACCGAGACGTCGCCGCGTGCGCGGATGGTGTCGCCGTCCAGCACCTCGATGCTGGCCGGCGTTTCAAGTGGCGTCAGGCCCAAGCGGCTGCCGGTCTGCGTGGTCTCGTCGATGGCGAGCCGGGTGTGGCGGTCGGCCTCGACCTGCACCGGCGCCAGGCTCTGGCTGCCGTCGGCCTGCGCGAGGGCAGCGGCAGGCCCGAGGGCGAGCCCCAGCCCCAGTGAAATACCCGAAAGCCGCACGCGTTGCGGCGCGCCCGTGCGATCGCGCGATGGCGATGCCTGTCGGCTCATGTGATCTCTCCTCCGGCCCGCGTCCCCGCAGGCTCCTCTGTCCGAAAAAGGACGAGGCGGGAGAAGCGGAGGGGCGATGACGGTCCAGGCGCGAGCGCGGAGGCGGCAGGCCCGGACACGCACTCCCGCAGCGTCCGAAGGCGGTTTCCAAGGCCGGTATCCGGGCTTGCGGAGCGCTCCGACGCGCGAAATGCGCATCGGAGCAGAAAGCCTCGCCTTCCCACGCCGAAGCGCAGTGGCCGCCGGCCTCTTCAAGGAGGCGCAGGCTTGAGGGTTCCCGATCCGCTGACCGTTGCGGGGGCAGCGCAGGAATGACCGGGTCGGCTATGACCCGGCGCACCTGCTTCCCGTTTAACCCCGGCGCCATGGCATGGCGGGCGGGGCACCTTCGAACCGTGTTGACTGGTTTGATTCGTGAGAATTAACAAACCAGAACCGCGAAATTATAAGTAGCCGCTATTGCCGTCGGGTCCGAACAGGCGCCGCATCACCGCCACGCCGGCCACCAAGGCGTTCGAGTAGCTGGCGTAGGGCTCGAGCGCCGCTTCCAGCGGCTCGTAGAAGTGGGAGGCGTCTCCGGGCTCTCCGGCGACCGCTTCCATCAGCACCCAGTAGAACTCCCCTTTTTCCAGCTCATGGACAGTGAGCGCGATGTTTCTCTGTGTGTGCATGGAATGGATTGGGCAGTGCTTATTGGTGAATGGGTGGAGGCCAAGGCCGGTTGACAGCTTCCGGGCTTCTCCTACAGAGGGGATTCCCCGTGCAGCCTATGTTTTTATGTTTTGCACATGCACAAGCAGGAGACAGCATGAAGAACTTCACTCTCGAACCCGGCATGCGGGCGACCATCGGCGGAGCCTTCTATCCGACCGGCTACTCGATGGTCATGTTTCCGGACGCGGAAGATGCCCAGCGCGTCGGCCGCGGCCTGATCGAGCAAGGCACCAGCGGCGACGACGTCTACCTGCTTCCCGCGCAAACCGTGCTCTCCCAGATCACGCCCACCGTGGAGACTGCCGACGACCCCTTGCCCTCCGCCGGCACCGAAGGCGCGACCGTGCGCGCATACACGAAGCTGGCGCGCGAAGGCCACACGGCGCTGCTGGTGAAGACCGAGGACAGCGAAGCGGCCGAGCAGCTCATGGTGCTGGTGCGCACCGTGCCCTACTCCATCGCGCAGCGCTACCGCACGCTGGTGATCGAAGACCTTTGAGTTCGTCAGGCCGGGGCCGCCATCGACACGGCCCGCTGGACCACGTCGCGCGCCATGGCCTGCGCGAGTTCCTGCTCTCCCAGGAACACGGTCACGGCCGCCTCGCGCGTGAGCAGCGCGGCTTCCTGTTCGTTGTGGCTGCGGATCACGGTCTGGATGGTCGGGTTGAGCGTGCGCGCCGTCTCGATCATCTGGCGCACGTTCATGGCGTCGGGCGTGGCAACCACCAGCACGCGGGCGCGGGCCACGTGCGCCTGGATCAGCACCGCCGGATCGGCGGCATCGCCCCACACGGCCGGCGTGCCGGCTTCGCGCAGCTTTTCGACCAGTTCGCGGTTCTGCTCGGCGACCACGTAGGGAATGTCGTTGGCGTCGAGTTCCGCCGCAATGCGGCGACCGACGCGGCCATAGCCCACCAGCACCACCTGCCGCGACAGGTACTTGGCCTCGGTGGTCATGGGCAGTTCGGCCAGCGGGTCGTCGCGCGACTCGAGCCCGCGCGCGAACGACGAGTGCGCGTGCAGCCATTTCTGCATCGGCCCGATCAGGCTGAACCACAGCGGGTTGGTGGCGATGGAGATGAGCGCGCCCGCCAGCACCAGGCTCTGCCCCTCCACCGGCAGCAGGCCGAGCGACACCCCAAGCCCCGCCAGGATGAACGAGAACTCCCCGATCTGCGCCAGGCTCGCGCTCACCGTGAGCGCCGTGCCCAGCGGGTAGCGGAACACCAGCACCAGCGCGCACGCCGCGAGCGACTTGCCCAGCACGATCACCAGCACCACCGCCAGCACCTGAAGCGGCCGCTCGATCAGCACCGAGGGATCGAACAGCATGCCGACCGACACGAAGAACAGCACCGCGAAGGCGTCGCGCAGCGGCAGCGACTCTTCCGCTGCGCGGTGCGCGAACTGCGACTCGCGCATGACCATGCCCGCGAAGAAAGCGCCCAGCGCGAACGACACGCCGAACAGCGCCGCCGACGCGAAGGCGATGCTCACGGCGGCCGCCACCACGCACAGCGTGAACAGCTCGCGCGAACCGGTGCGCGTGACCTGCCAGAGGATCCACGGGAACACGCGCCGCCCCACCACCAGCATCAGCGCCACGAAGCCGCCGACCTGCAGCAGCGTGAGACCCAGGGTCTGCCACAACGGGTCGGCCGGCCCTTCCTGCGCGGCATGGCCGCCCAGCGTGCCGGCCAGCGGCGGCATGAGCACCAGCACCAGCACCATTGCCAGGTCTTCGACCACCAGCCAGCCGATGGCGATGCGCCCGGTGAACGAATCGAGGATGCCCAGGCTCTCGAGTGCGCGCAGCAGCACCACCGTGCTGGCCACCGACAGCGCCAGGCCGAACACCAGCGCAGCGCCGGGGCTCCAGCCCCACCACATGGCCAGGCCGCCGCCGAGCAGCGTGGCCACCGCGATCTGCGCGAGCGCGCCGGGCAGCGCGATCTTGCGCACCGCCAGCAGGTCGTCCAGGGAGAAATGCAGGCCGACGCCGAACATCAGCAGCATCACGCCGATCTCGGCGAGCTGGGCGGCAATGCCCGCATCGGCCACGAAGCCCGGTGTGAACGGGCCGATGATCACGCCGGCCAGCAGGTAGCCGACCAGCGCCGGCAGCCGCAGCTTGGCCGCCAGGAAACCGAAAACGAGCGCAAGCCCCAGGCCGGCGGCAATGGTGTTGATGAGGGAGACGCTATGGGGCATCGCTCCATTTTGCAGGAACGATGCCCAACCTTCGAGGCTGGCAGGACTCTTCACGCAACACCGCGGGACCGGCTTTACCGCCGGGCCGCCGGCGTTGCAGGGGGCTGCTCCCCGGCTATCCGGCTATCCGGCCATCTTGCTGCTGCGCGCGGCGTCCAGCGCCTCGGGCTCCTGCGCCTCGACCCAGGTCTCGTTGTTGAGCCCTGCCTGCAGCCGGTTCTCGTCCAGCTCGTTGGTCCACTTGGCGACCACGATGGTGGCCACGCCGTTGCCGATCAGGTTGGTGAGCGCGCGGGCTTCCGACATGAAGCGGTCGATGCCCAGGATGAGCGCGAGCCCCGCCACCGGCACATGGCCCACGGCCGACAGCGTGGCCGCCAGCACGATGAAGCCGCTGCCCGTGACGCCCGCGGCCCCCTTCGAGGTGAGCAGCAGCACCGCCAGCAGCGTGATCTCCTGCGTGAGCGTCATCGGCGTGTTGGTGGCCTGCGCGATGAACACCGCCGCCATCGTCAGGTAGATCGACGTGCCGTCGAGGTTGAACGAGTACCCCGTGGGAATGACCAGGCCCACGCAGGTCTTGTTGGCGCCCAGGTTCTCCATCTTCTCCATCATGCGCGGCAGCACCGATTCGCTGGACGACGTGCCCAGCACGATCAGCAGCTCTTCCTTGATGTACTTGATGAACTTCCAGATGCTGAACCCGTGGAAGCGCGCGATGAGCCCCAGCACCACGAAGATGAACAGCAGGCAGGTCAGGTAGAAGGTGCCCATCAGCTTGCCCAGCGAGAACAGGCTGCCCAGCCCGTACTTGCCGATGGTGAAGGCCATCGCGCCGAAGGCGCCGATGGGCGCCAGCTTCATGATGTAGTTGACGATACCGAAGAGCACGTGCGAGCCCTTCTCGATCACGTCGAACACCAGCGTGCCGCGCCCGCCGAAGCGGTGCAGCGCGAAGCCGAAAAGCACCGCGATCAGCAGCACCTGCAGGATCTCGCCCTTGGCGAACGCGTCGACGATGGTGTTGGGGATGATGTTCAGGATGAAGTCGACGGTGCCGGTCATCTTGCCGGGGCCGGTGTACGAGGCGATCGACTTGGTGTCGAGCGTGGCCGGGTCGACGTTCATGCCGGCGCCGGGCTGCAGCACGTTGACCAGCACCAGCCCGACCACCAGCGCGATGCTGGAGACGACCTCGAAGTACAGCAGCGCCAGGCCGCCGGTCTTGCCGACCTTCTTCATGTCTTCCATGCCGGCGATGCCGACCACCACCGTGCAGAAGATGATCGGCGCGATGATCATCTTGATGAGCTTGATGAAGCCGTCGCCCAGCGGCTTCATCGCCTCCCCGACCGAGGGGTAGAAATGGCCGAGCAGCACGCCGATGATCACCGCGGTGATCACCTGCACGTAGAGGGAGCGGTACAGAGGGAGCTTCTTGGCGGATTTACTTGTTGTGTTTTCCATGGATGCCTCCGGAGGATTCGGAACTGTAGGTTGCGTCGGATCAGGTTTCCATTCGTAGAAGCCGCATCGTGAACAAAAAAACCCGCCGAGGCGGGTTTTTTCTTCAGGTGCCGGTCAGCATGTTCAATGCATGTGCAGGCCGCCGTTGACCGAGAAGTCGGCCCCGGTGCTGTAGCCGCCTTCGTCCGTGGCGAGCCACGAGATGATCGACGCGATTTCGCTCGGCTCGCCCAGGCGCTTGACCGGGATGGTGGCCACGATCTTGTCGAGCACTTCCTGGCGGATGGCCTTGACCATGTCGGTGCCGATGTAGCCCGGGCTCACGGTGTTGACCGTCACGCCCTTGTTTGCCAGCTCCTGCGCCAGCGCCATGGTGAAGCCGTGCATGCCGGCCTTGGCCGCCGAATAGTTGGTCTGGCCCGCCTGGCCCTTGGCGCCGTTCACCGAGCTGATGTTGATGATGCGGCCCCAGCCCTTCTCGACCATGTCGCCGACCACCTGCTTGGTGACGTTGAACATGCTGTTGAGGTTGGTTTCGATGACCGCGCTCCAGTCCTCGGGCGTCATCTTGAGGAACATGCGGTCGCGCGTGATGCCGGCGTTGTTGACCAGCACGTCGATGGGGCCGTGCGCTGCCTTGGCGGCGGAGAAGGCTTCGACGGTGGATTGCCAGTCGCCGACATTGCCGACCGAGGCATGGAACTCGAAGCCTTCGGCTTTCTGTTCGGCGAGCCACTTGGCGTAGTCGCGCGTGGGGCCGCAACCTGCGACCACAGTGAACCCGTCCTTGTGCAGACGCTGGCAGATGGCTGTTCCGATGCCCCCCATGCCCCCGGTGACATATGCAACTTTCTTGCTCATGAGAATTCCTTTATGTACGTAGCAAAAGCCTGAACGGCCGCCTTCACTCTAGCGAGTTTCGGACCACCGAACTCTGAGGAAAACACTGAGCCAAGCTTGCAACCAGCTGTCACGAAGCGTGGCTTCAGCGCAGACTCTATCCTCGCATCGCCCGCGCACCTGCAGTTCTTGCATGACCACCTACGCCACGGAAATATCAAGGAGTTCGAAAGTATGAATTTCGGGATCATCATCTTCCCCGACGTCGAAGAGCTCGATTTCGTCGGACCATGGGAAATGCTCACCATGTGGAGCAAGCTGGCCGGCGGTCCCGCCAACTGCCTGATCGTGGCCGAGAAGCGCGAGCCGGTGGCCTGCGCCAAGGGCCTGTCGGTCAACCCGCACGTGTCTTTTGCCGACTGCCCGCCGCTGGACTACCTGCTGGTGCCCGGCGGCATGGGCACCCGGCGCGAGGTCGACAACCCGGTGCTGACCCGTTTCCTGGCCGACCAGGCGCCCACCTGCCGCGCGCTGCTGTCGGTGTGCACTGGCGCCTTCGTGCTGCACGCGGCCGGGTTGCTGTCGGGCAAGACCGCGACCACGCACTGGGGTTCGCTCGACCGACTGCGCGCGCTGGGCGACGTGAAGGTGGTCGAGCAGCGCTTCGTGCGGGACGGCAACGTCTGGACTTCCGCCGGGGTTTCGGCCGGCACCGACCTGATGCTGGCCTTCATCGCCCACACCGCGGGAGAGGAAGCCGCCGCCAAGGTGCAGCTGCAGGCCGAGTACTACCCGGCCGACACGGTCTACGGCAGCACGGCGAGCCACGAACGCGCGCCGGCCTACGTGAAGCGCCCCGGCACCCCGTTCGCCAAGCCATGAGAACGCAGCCCTCCTCCATCTCCACCCCGGAGCAACTGGCGGTGCTGGCCGCGCGCGTGGGCGGCCTGCTGCGTGCGCGTGGCCAGACCGTCTCGGTCGTCGAATCCTCGGCCGGCGGGCTGGTGTCGGCCGCGCTGCTCGCCGTGCCGGGCGCGTCGGCGTATTTCAGGGGCGGCGCGGTGGTCTATTCGCGGCGCGCGGGCCGGGCGCTGCTGGGCCTCACCGCCGAAGACATGGCCGGCATGCGCGGCGAGACCGAGCCCTACGCCCGCCTGGTCGCCGGCCGGGTGCGCGACAGCCACCACACGAGCTGGGGCATCAGCGAAAGCGGCGCCGCCGGACCGGCGGGCAGCCCCTACGGCGACGCGCCGGGGCATGTGTGCCTCGCCGTGGTCGGCGGCGCGGCCACGGTGAGCCGCACCATCGAGAACGGCGGCACCGACCGGCCGCTCAACATGGACCTGTTCGCGCGACAGCTGCTCGCGCTGTTCGAAGAGACGCTGCGGGCGCAGCCCGAAGAAGCCCCGCCCGCCTGAAGCGAAGGCTCAGTCCGCCTGCACGCCCGCCGCGCGGATCACCTTGCCCCACTTCTCGACTTCCGCCGCGAGGTGCGTGCGCAGGCTCTCCGGCGTCTGCTTGTCCAGCGGCACGATCTCCGAGCTGAGTTCGGCCAGGCGGTGCTTGACCATGTCGTCCTGCAACGCGGCGCGCAAGGCGACGTTCAGCTTCTCGATCACCGCGGGCGGCGTGCCCTTGGGCGCGTAGATGCCGTGCCACACCCGCACGTCGAAGCCCTTGAGGCCCTGCTCGTCCAGCGTCGGGATGTTCGGCATGCTCGACAGCCGCTTCGGCGTGGTCACGCCGAACACCTTCACGCGGTTGCCGTCCTTGATGACCGGCGCGGTCTGCGTGGTCTGGTCGCACAGCAGGTCGACCTGCCCGCCCATCAGGTCGTTCAGCGCCGGGCCCGCCCCCTTGTAGGGCACGGTGGTGAGCTGCACGCCGATCTGGTTCATGAAGAGCAGCCCGCACAGCTGCGACACCGCCCCCACGCCCGCATTGGCCAGCGTGACCTTGTCCTTGTTGGCCTTCACGTAGGCCAGCAGTTCCTGGTAGCTGTTGGCCGGGAAGTCCTTGCGCGACAGCAGCGTCATCGGCACGTCCAGCACCTGGCCGACGTATTCGAAGTCCTTCAGCGGGTCGTAGTTGAGCTTTTTGTAGAGCGCGGGCGCGGTGGCCATGCCCATGTGGTGGATCAGGATGGTGTAGCCGTTGGGCGCGGCCCGGGCCACGCGCGCCGGCGCGATGGTGCCGCCCGCGCCCACCGTGTTTTCGACGATCACCGTCTGGCCGAGCGACTTGCCCATCGGAATGGCGAGCATGCGCGCCACCACGTCGGTCGGGCCGCCGGCGGAATACGGCACGACCATGGTGACGGGCTTGTCGGGCCACGGGGCCTGCGCCGAGGCGGGCGATTGCGCCGCCAGCAGGCAGGCGCCCGCCGAGGCGGCCGCGATCAGGGTCTTGAATTTCCAGGTCTTCTTGGTTGCTGTCACTTCTTTGTCTCCTATGGTTATGGGCAGGTATCTGTCTCAGGACGGTGGCGGGGCATCGGGCGCGAGCAGCCGCTCGGCGAGCCGCACGACGGGCGCGTCGACCATGCGGCCGTCGAGGCTGACCACGCCGCCGCCCGACGCCCGCGTCGCCTCGATCACGCGGCGGGCCCAGGCCAGTTCGTCGACGCTCGGGCCGAGTGCCGCATGCACCGGCGCGACCTGGTCGGGGTGGATGCACAGCTTGGCGCCGAAGCCGCCGCGGCGGGCGCGCGCGGTGTCGGCCGCGAGGCGCTGCGCGTCGCGCCAGTCGGGCGTCACGCCGTCGATGGGTGCGGGCAGCCCGGCGCGGCGCGTGGCGAGCAGCAGTGCCAGCCGCACCGGAACCAGCTCGGCTTCGTCCGCGCCGCAGGCCAGGCCCAGGTCGGCCTGGAAGTCGAGATTGCCGAAAGCCAGGCGCAGCACCTGCGGGGCGGCAGCGAGCTCATCGATGGAAGCGAGCCCGGCGGCCGATTCGATCAGCGGCACCAGCAAGCCCCGCGGCCCGACGGCTTCCGCCAGCCGCGCCAGGTCTTCGGCGCGCTCGGCCTTGGGCAGCATCACGCCGGCGACCAGTCCTTGCGTCACCAGCATGCCGACCTGCGCGCAGTCGTCGCCGTGCCACGGCGTGCCCTGGGCGTTCACGCGCACCAGCAGGCGGCCGCGCTGGGCGGCCGATAGTGCGGCAAACGAGGCCTCGAGCCCGTCGCGCGCCGCCACCTTTCGCTCGGGCGCCACGGCGTCTTCCAGGTCGACGATCACGCCGCCCGCGCCGGTCGCCAGCGCGCGGGCATGGCGCTCGGGCCGGTCGGCCGGCACGAAGAGGAAGGCGCGCGCCAGCGCCAAGGGTGCCAGGGGTGCCGGTGGCGCGAGGGAATTGCCGCTCACACCGCCCCCGCCTCGCGCAGTGCCGCGATGTCCTCCTCGCTGCGCCCCAGGCCGCGCAGGATGGCGTCGGTGTGCTGGCCGACCGCGGGGATCGGGTCCATGCGGTAGTCGAACGCGCTCTGCCGCCCGGCCGGCAGCAACGCGGGAATGTCCCCGGCCGGCGAGCCCACCTGCCGCCAGCGTTCGCGCGCCTGCAGTTGCGGATGCGCCCAGAGGCCGGCCATGTCGTTCATGCGCGCGTTGGCGATCTGCGCGGTGTCGAGCCGCTCGAGCACCTGCGCGGTGCTCAGCGCGCCGAAGGTCTCGACGATCACCGCGCGCAGGGTTTCGCGGTGTTCGTTGCGCCGTGCGTTGCTGTCGAAGCGCGCGTCGGTCGCGAGCCCCGGCTGCAGCAGCACCTTCTCACAGAACACCCGCCATTCGCGCTCGTTCTGCAGGCCCAGCATCACCGTGCCGCCGTCGCCCGCCGGGAACGGGCCGTAGGGATAGATGGTCGCGTGCGACGCGGCGCTGCGCGGCGGCGGCGGTGCGCCGTCGTAGGCGTAGTACATCGGGTAGCCCATCCATTCGGCCAGCGACTCCAGCATCGACACGTCGATGTGCGAGCCCTTGCCGGTCTTGCCACGCTGGAGCAGCGCCGCGAGGATGCCGGTGTAGGCGTACATGCCCGCCGCGATGTCGGCGATGGAATTGCCCGACTTGCAGGGCTCGTCGGGCGTGCCCGTGACAGACAGGAAGCCGGCCTCGCTCTGGATCAGCAGGTCGTAGGCCTTCTTGTCGCGGTACGGGCCGTCGTCGCCGTAGCCCGAGATGTCGCACACGATGAGCCTCGGATGCTCCGCCTGCAGCGCCTGTGCGCCGAGCCCCATGCGCTGCGCCGCGCCGGGCGCGAGGTTCTGCACCAGCACGTCGGCTTCGGCCACCAGCTGCCGCAGCACCTCGAGCGCGGCGGGCTGCTTGAGGTCGAGCGTGATGCTTTCCTTCGAGCGGTTGACCCACACGAAGTGCGAGGCCTCGCCGCCCACGCGCTCGTCGTAGGCCCGCGCGAAGTCGCCAGCGCCGGGCCGCTCCACCTTGATGACGCGCGCGCCGAGGTCGGCCAGCTGCCGGGTGCAGAACGGCGCGGCAATGGCATGTTCGAGAGAAACGACGGTGATGCCGTCCAGTGGTCGGGTCATGGGTTCGTCCTCCCTCTTCAGGCCAGCACGGCCGTGGCCTGCATCGTGAGCCAGCCGTCGGCGTCTTCGCCCCACAGGCTGAATGTCTTGCCGTCCGCACCCGGCTTGCCGTGCACGCGGAACGGCGCGGTATCGAAAGTCGGGCGGACCGCGCGGAACTCGAAGCGCGCGAGCTGCGCGTCCGGCACGTTGCGGCGCAGCAGGTCGACCAGCAGCGTCGCGATCAGCGGGCCGTGCACGATCAGGCCGGGGTAGCCCTCGACCTGCGTCACGTAGCGCCGGTCGTAGTGGATGCGGTGGCCGTTGAAGGTCAGCGCCGAGTAGCGGAACAGCAGCACGTCGTCGGGCGCGATGTCGCGGCTGAAGGCGGCGTCCTTCGGCGCCGGCGTGGGTGGCGGCCCCGATTCGCCGGGCTGCGCGGCGGCGCGGTAGACGATGTCGTGCTCCTCTGTCAGCGCCAGGCCGCGCTCGTTGCGCACCTCGTGGCGCACCAGCACGAACACCAGCTCGCCGGTTCGGCCCGCCTTGTGCGTGACCGACGCGATGGTCGAGGTGCGCTCCACCTTGTCGCCGACCCGCAGCGGATTGCCAGCCTCCCAATGGAGCCGGCCGCCGGCCCACATGCGGCGCGGCAGCGGCACCGGCGGCAGGAAGCCGCCGCGCCGGGCGTGGCCGTCCTCGCCGATTTCCGACTGGCGGTGGTGCGGCAGGAAGTAGAGCCAGTGCCACAGCTCGGGCAGGCGCGTGCTGGCCGCGGGCGCGGCGTCGTCGCGGTCGAGGGTGGCGGACAGCGCGCGCACGGGCGCGGCGGTGATGTCGTCGGCCAGCGTTTCGCTGCGGCCCTGCCAGGCCTGCAGCTTTGCCAAGGTGTCGTCGTCGATCAGGCGGGGGTTCGGGGAGGTTTGCTCGCTCATGGGTGGGGGGTTGCTTCGATGCTTCGGTTCAATCGACCGCGGCGCCGGATGCCTTGACGATGCGCGCCCACTTGGCGAGGTCGTCCTGCAGCAGCTTCGCGAACTGTTCGGGGGAGGTGTCGGGCGCGATCTCCACGCCCTGCTGGTCCAGCTTGTCGCGCAGGTCCTTCGAGGCCAGCGCCTTGCGCGTGGCGTCCTGCAATGTCGCGATCACGTCGGCCGGAACGCCGGCGGGCGCGAACAGGCCGATCCACAGCGTGCCGTTGTAGCCGGGCACGGCCTCGGCGATGGTGGGCACGTCGGGCAGCACCGGCGAGCGCTTGTCGCCGCTCACGGCCAGCGCGCGCAGCTTGCCGGCCTTGATGTGCGAGAGCGCCGAAGGCAGGCTCGCGAACACGATCGGCAGTTGCCCGCCCAGTACGTCGTTGAGCGCCGGCGCCACGCCCTTGTACGGCACGTGCTGCAGCGAGATGCCGGCCATGCTGTTGAGCATTTCGCCGAGCAGGTGATTGAGCGTGCCGTTGCCGGCCGAGGCGTACTGGTAGTTGGCGCCCTTCTGCCGGGCGAGCTTCAGGAACTCGGCGAAGTTCCTTGCCGGAAACGACGGGTTGACCAGCAGCACGTTGGGCACCGCGCCGATCAGCCCGACGGGCTTGAAGTCTTTCACCGGGTCGAAGCCGGGGTTCTTGTACAGCGCCGGGTTGATGGCCTGGCTGCTGCTGATGGTCATGAGCAGGGTGTAGCCGTCCTTCGGCCCCTTGGCCACCAGCTGCGTGCCGATGTTGCCGCCTGCGCCGGGCCGGTTGTCGACCACCACGCTGGCGTTGTTCATCACTTCGCCGAGCTTCTGGCCCACGAGGCGCCCGACGATGTCGTTGGTGCCGCCGGCCGCCTGCGGCACGACCAGCGTGACGGGGCGCGAGGGGTATGGCTCGGCGCTGGCCGCAGCCGGCTGCAACAGGGTGGCGGCGGCGGCGAGCGCCAGCAGCGCGAATGCGCGAAAGCTCATGTTTCTTGTCTCCATGGCCGCATGGTCGTCGGCACTACCCGCGCGCGCAATCTGCGAATTCGGAACCCAGCCTTCTGCGATTCCGAAGGCTTGACTAAGATCAGGCGATGCTCTTCGACCTCACCGACCTGCGGCTCTTCGTGGCCACGGCCGAACTCGGCAACCTCACGCGGGCCGCCGAGCGCCAGCACCTGTCGCTGGCCGCCGCCAGCGCGCGCATCAAGGCGCTGGAAACGCAGGCCGGCCTGCAACTGCTGCAGCGCGAGGCCCGCGGCGTACGGCTGCTGCCGCCGGGAGAAGCCTTCCTGCACCACGCGCGCCTCGTGCTGCACCAGACGGAGCAGCTGCGCGCCGACCTGCTCGAATACGGCGGCGGCCTGCGCGGCCACCTGCGCGTGTTCGCCAACACCACGGCCGTGACCGACTTCCTGCCCGAGATCCTGCCGGGCTTTCTTGCGAACAACCCGCGCATCAACGTCGACCTTCAGGAAAAACCGAATGCTCAGATTCCGCGCGGCGTGCTCGACGGCCGCGCCGACATCGGCATCGTCGCCGGCCGCGTCGACACGCTGGGGCTGGAAGCCATCCACTTCAGCACCGACCGGCTGGTGCTGGCCACGTCGCGCAAGCACCGCTTCGCCAGGCGCCGCAGCATCGCCTTTGCCGAGACGCTCGACGAGGACGCCATCGGCATGCAGCAGGGCAGCACGCTGCAGACCTTCCTGGCGCAGATCACCGACAACCTGGGCAAGCGCCAGAAGCTGCGCATACAGCTGGGCAGCTTCGACGCCATGTGCCGGATGATCGGCAGCGGCGTGGGCATCGGCGTGGTGCCCGAGTCGGCCGCGCGGCGCAACCAGGACAGCATGCAGCTCGCGCTGATCGACCTCAGCGATGCATGGTGCGTGCGGGAGCGCTACCTGCTGGTGCGCGACCGGGCGGCGTTGCCGATATATGCACAGGCGCTGGTGGAAACCTTGTGCCGTCACTACGCCGACGAGGCGCGGACGCTGGGGCAGCCCGATTCACCGCAAGTTGTGCGCAAAACCTGAGCCGATGCGCGTATTCCCCATTTTCTGTGCACAACTTTGGGGGTAACTCATGAGGAGCATTGTAAAAGCGCTGCAACTCATTGTTTTATATAGGTATTCCACACTTTGCTCAAAATTTGAGCGGTGCACAACCTTGGCGCCCGAACGCCGGTTCGAAGGCATTTTTCTGCCCGGATTCCTAGCAGAGGATGGCTGGAGTGCGACCTGAACGCACGATGCAGAGCAAAATTTTTTCGCTGCGTGCCGCCAACTTGCGCGCGGAACCGCACCCGCCAGGGTTACTCCCCATTTTCTGTGCACAACTTTGGGGGTAACTCAGGTGGAGCCTTGTAAAAGCAATCTAAGCTGTTGTTTTATAAGGGGATTCAACAACATGCCTAAATTTTGGGCGGTGTACAAGATGCTTCGGGCGCACCGCCGATACCGGGCTTTCAGGGCTCAGTAAGGCGGCGCCTTGCGCCCTCTCTGCGCCCGGGCCGCCTCGGTCCACCAGGCCAGGTCGTCAGCGAACCGCCCGAACGATCGGTCGAGCGAATCGCCCGCGCTGCCCGTGGGCTTGCCCTGCGCGTCCAGCGTCTGAGAGATCGGCCCGACCGCGAGCGTGCTCGACACCACGACCATGCCCATCTCCGACAGGATCGAATGCCACACCGTGCCCGAGCGCACACCCGAGAAGCGCCCCGCCGAGTAGCTCGCAACCGCGGCGGGCCGCCAGAACCACTCCTCCAGGAAGTGGTCCGTCAGGTTCTTGAGGCCGGGCTGCGGGCCCCAGTTGTATTCGCCGGTCACGAAGACGAAGGCGTCGGCCGTGCGGATCTTTTCGGCCAGGGCTTCCATCGCCGCCGGCGCGGTGCCCTTGGGGTACTCCTTGTACATGCGGTCGAGCATGGGCAGGTCGACGGCCTTGGCGTCGATCAGCTCCGCCTGCGCGCCTCGCCCGTTGAGCCCCGCGACGATGTAGTCGGCCAGGCGCACGCCCATGCGGTCGGACCGGTACGAGCCGTAGAAGACCAGGATCCTGTCGCTCATCGAAGCTCCTTGTTTGTTGCGGGTTGGCTCAGGCCGGCGGTTGCAGCTTGTCCTGCGTGCGGGTGTCGAAGTCGCTGGCGTCGTGCCGCTCGAGCAACTGGCTCGACGGCTGGCCCCAGGCGCGATTGACCATGCGGCCGCGCTGCACCGCGGGGCGCTGCGCGATCTCGTCGGTCCAGCGCAGCACGTTCTTGTATTCGCCCACCTGCAGGAACTCGCCCGCTTCGTACAGCTGTCCCTTGGCCAGCGTGCCGTACCAGGGCCAGACGGCCATGTCGGCAATGGTGTATTCGCTGCCGGCCAGGTAGCGGCTCTCGGCCAGCCGGCGGTCGAGCACGTCGAGCTGGCGTTTGACTTCCATCGCGAAGCGGTCGATGGCGTATTCGATCTTCGTCGGGGCGTAGGCGTAGAAGTGCCCGAAGCCGCCGCCCAAATAAGGCGCGCTGCCCATCTGCCAGAACAGCCACGACAGGCATTCGGCGCGGGCCGCGCGCTCGGCCGGCAGGAAGGCGCCGCCGAACTTCTCGGCCAGGTACTGCAGGATCGCGCCCGACTCGAACACCCGGACGGGCGCCGCGCCGCTGCGGTCCAGCAGCGCCGGGATCTTGGAATTCGGGTTCACCGCCACGAAGCCGCTGCCGAACTGGTCGCCGTCGTTGATGCGGATCAGCCAGGCGTCGTACTCGGCGCCGGCATGGCCCAGCGCCAGCAGTTCTTCCAGCATCACCGTGACTTTCACGCCGTTGGGCGTCGCGAGCGAATAGAGTTGCAGCGGGTGCTTCCCGGTCGGCAGGTCCTTGTCATGGGTGGCACCCGCGATCGGGCGATTGATGTTCGCGAAGCGGCCACCGCTTTCCTTGTTCCAGGACCAGACGGTGGGCGGCGTATAGGCGGTCGTGCCATTCATGCGATGAATTCCAGGAGTTGGACAGACGATGATCATTCTCTACGACTGCGCCACGGCGCCCAGCCCGCGGCGCGCGCGCATCCTGCTTGCCGAGAAGGGCATTGCCCATGAAACGGTGCAGGTCGACCTCGTGCGCGGCGAACAACTGGGCGCCGCCTACCGAGAGATCAATCCGCAATGCACGGTGCCCGCGCTGCGCACCGAGGAAGACGGCCTCCTGACCGACAACGCCGCCATCGCGGCCTGGCTGGAAGCGCGCTACCCCGAGCCGCCGCTGCTGGGCCGCACGCCAGCCGAAAAAGCCGAGATCGCCAGCTGGAATTGGCGCGTGGAATTCGAAGGCCTGCTGGCCATTGCCGAAACACTGCGCAACGGCTCGCCGGCCATGGCCGGCCGCGCCCTGCCCGGCCCGGTGAACTACGCCCAGATTCCCGAACTCGCGCAGCGCGGGCTGGCGCGCGTGCAGCATTTCTTCGAGACGCTGAACGAGCGGCTGGCCGGCCGCGAGTTCATCGCCACAGACCAGTTCAGCATTGCCGACATCACCGCCGTGGTGGCGGTGGACTTCGCCCGCGTGGTGCGGGTCAAGCCGGGGGAGCAGCACCCCGAGCTGCTGCGCTGGCGCGCTGCAATGGCGCAGCGGCCGTCGATGTCGCGCTGAGCGGCGACACCGACGGGCGCAAGCGCCCGGTTGCTGCGATCAGCGTTCGATCGTCAGCGCAACGCCCATGCCGCCGCCGATGCACAGCGACGCGATGCCCTTCTTGGCGTTCTGGCGCTGCATTTCGTGCAGCAGCGTCACCAGGATGCGGCAGCCCGACGCGCCGATGGGGTGGCCGATGGCGATGGCGCCGCCGTTGACGTTCACCTTGTTCACGTCCCAGCCCATTTCCTTGTTCACGGCGCAGGCCTGCGCGGCGAAGGCTTCGTTGATCTCGAGCAGGTCGAGGTCGGCGGCCTTCCAGCCGGCGCGCTGCAGCGCCTTGGTCGACGCGGGCACCGGGCCCATGCCCATGATGGCGGGGTCGAGGCCGGCGGTGGCGTAGCTGGCGATGCGGCCCAGCGGCTTCAGGCCGAGCGCGGCGGCCTTCTTGGCCGTCATGACCATCACGGCTGCGGCGCCGTCGTTCAGGCCCGAGGCATTGCCCGCGGTCACGCCGCCGGCCTTGTCGAAGGCGGGGCGCAGGCCGGCCAGGCCTTCGGCGCTGGTCTTGCGGTTGATGAACTCGTCGGTATCGAAGATGACGGGGTCGCCCTTCTTCTGCGGAATGCTCACGCCGACGATCTCGTCCTTGAACTTGCCGGCGTCCTGCGCGGCCGCGGCCTTGGTCTGGCTGCCCAGTGCCAGCTCGTCCTGCGCGGCGCGGTCGATGCCGAACTTCTTGGCCACGTTCTCGGCGGTAATGCCCATGTGGTACTGGTTGTAGACGTCCCACAGGCCGTCCACGATCATGGTGTCGACCAGCTTCCAGTCGCCCATGCGCTGGCCGTTGCGCGAATTGGGCAGCACGTGCGGCGCGGCGCTCATGTTTTCCTGGCCGCCGGCAATCACGATCTCGCTGTCGCCTGTGGCCACGGCCTGAGCCGCCAGCATCACGGCCTTCAGGCCGGAGCCGCACACGGCGTTGATGGTGAGCGCCGGCGTTTCCTTGGCGCCGCCGCTCTTCAGCCATGCCTGGCGCGCGGGGTTCTGGCCGGCGCCGGCCGCGAGCACCTGGCCCATGATGGCCTCGCCGACCTGTTCGGCCGTGAGGTTGGCGCGCGCGATCACTTCCTTGATGACGATGGCGCCCAGCTCGGTGGCAGGAATGCCGGCGAGCGAGCCGCCGAACTTGCCGACAGCCGTGCGCGCGGCCGAAACGATGACGATGTCTTCCATGAGGTTCTCCGTTGAAGTGATTTGAAATCTGTTGCGCTCAGGCCTTGGCCTTCACATAGCGGCCCGGCGCCGGCTCGATGGCCTTGTAGGCCTTGCCGTTGCCATAAGCCTTGGGCGCGGGGATCTGTTTGCCCGCGTGTCCCTTGAGCCATTGTGCCCAGTCGGTCCACCAGCTGCCGGGGTGTTCCTGCGCGCCGGCGAGCCATTCGGCCTGGGTCTTGGGGAATTTGCCGTCCTCGCGGATCCAGTGGCTGCGCTTTTTCTTGGCGGGCGGGTTGATCACGCCGGCGATGTGGCCCGACGCGCCCATCACGAAGCGCTTCTTGCCCGGCAGCAGCTGCGTGGAGGCATAGGCGCCGCCGATGGGCACGATGTGGTCTTCGCGCGAGCCGTAGATGTAGGCCGGAATGTCGATGCTGCCCAGGTCGATCTTCTGGCCGCACACGGTGAGCGCGTTGGGCTTGGCCAGCTTGTTCTCGTGGTAGGTGTTGCGCAGGTACCAGGCATAGAACGGCCCCGGCAGGTTGGTGGCGTCGCTGTTCCAGTACAGCAGGTCGAACGGCGGGGGGGTCTCGCCCTTGAGGTAGTTGCCGACCACGTAGTTCCAGACGAGGTCGTTCGGCCGCAGGAAGCTGAAGGTGGAGGCCAGGTCGCCGCCGGGCAGCAGGCCGCCCTTGCCGAGCTGCATTTCGCGGTACTGCACCATCTGCTCGTCCACGAAGATGTCGAGGATGCCGGTGTCGCTGAAATCGAGGAAGGTGGTCAGCAGCGTGACCGACGCGGCCGGCTTCTCGCCGCGCGCCGCGAGCACCGCCAGCGCGGTGCTCAGGATGGTGCCGCCCACGCAGAAGCCCAGCGTGTTGATCTGCTTGCTGCCGCTGATCTCCTGCACCGTGTGGATCGCCTTGATGGCGGCGTTCTCGATGTAGTCGTCCCAGGTGGCCTTGTCCATCGACTCGTCGGGGTTGCGCCAGCTCACCACGAACACGCGGTGGCCCTGCTCGTTCGCATAGCGAATGAGCGAGTTCTCGGGCTGCAGGTCGAGGATGTAGAACTTGTTGATGCACGGCGGCACCAGCAGGAACGGCCGCTCGTACACCTTGGCGGTGAGGGGCTTGTATTCGAGCAGCTGGAAATAGTCGTTCTCGAAGACCACCGCACCCTCGGTGGTGGCCACGTTGCGGCCCACTTCGAAGGCGCTCTCGTCGGTCATGCTGACGTGGCCCTGCTTCATGTCGTGCAGCAGGTTCTGGATGCCCTTGGCAATGCTCTCACCCTGCGTCTCGATGGCCTTCTTCTGGGCCTCTGCATTGAAGGCGAGCGAATTGCTGGGCGACGAGGCGGCCATCCATTGCTCGACCGCGAAGCGCATGCGCGCCTTGGTCTTCTCGTCGGCGTCGATGGCCTCGGCCATGCTGAGCATGGTGCGGCCATTGAGAAGGTACACGGCCGCCGAGAAGGCCGACAGCGGGTTGCTGCCCCAGGCTTCGCTGGCGAAGCGCTTGTCGCCTTCGGGCCTGGCGTCGAAGCCGCGGCGCCAGAGATCGGTTGCTTCTGCAACGTACTGTTGCTGGATGGCCTTGAGCTTTTCGGGGTCGATGGACAGCTTCGGCAGCTCGGGCAGCTTCGACGGCGACATCTGCGGCATCTGCCACAGCGGCGTGCCGCCGACGTTGAAGGCCGTGGCCCCCTGCGTGGCGGATTGCTGGAATGCTTCCAGCGCCTTGGTCCATCCCTCGGTCATTGCTTGCTGGAAGGGCGCGAACGCATCGGCCCCCGCGGCTTGTTGCTTCATCATGTCTCCTGGTCCTCGCCTGAAACGAAACGGATGGCTTGCGTGATTTGAGTATCCTGCATTCACAAGGCACCCACAACGCCGCTCTTTCCCTTACCGACTGAAATTCCGTGTTTATCCATTTGATCGTGATCGGCTGGCTCTACGTCGCACTCATGATGGCGGTGGCCGAAGCCACCAACACCACGGGCACGGTGCCGGGCGCCATCTTCACATTTCTTTTGTACGGATTGGCGCCGCTGGCACTGGTGGTTTACCTGATGAGTACCCCGGCGCGGCGGCGGGCCATCAAGCAGCGCGAGGCCGAGGCGCAGGAAGCCGCACGCCGCGCCGCCAGGGCCGAAGAAGCAGCGGCCTCAGACCTTCCAGACCAGCGCGGCGAATCGCCCGCTGATACCGTCGCGCCGGTGCGAAAAGAACCTTGAGCCATTGGCGACGGTGCACCACGCGTCGGTGCCGTCGTTGCCATGCACCGAAGCGACCCCGGCCGCGTTCAGGCGCTGGCGTGCGAGCGCGGGCAGGTCGGCCAGCCACTTGCCGGCGGCGGCCGAGGGGATGAAGCACGCGGCGGCCTCGGGCGAATGCGCCTCGAACGCGGCCTTGACCTCGGAGCCGACCTCGAAGGCCTTCGGCCCGATGCAAGGCCCCAGCCATGCGATGACCTTGCCGGACGAGTCCGGTGCGAACGACCGTGCGGTTTGCTCGAGCACGCCGCCCGCCAGTCCGCGCCAGCCGGCATGCGCGGCCGCCACGCGGTGGCCCGCTTCGTCGGTGAAAAGCACGGGCAGGCAGTCGGCCACCATGATGGTGCAGGCCAGCCCCGTGGCGGTGGCGGTGCAGCCATCGGCCGCCGTGCCGTCGCGCACCACGTGCTGCTTGTCGTCGAGGGCGACCACGCCGGTGCCGTGCACCTGCTGCAGGAAGACCGGCCGCGCGGCGACGGCTTCGCGCAGGCGCCTGCGGTTCTCAGCGACGTGCGCGGCATCGTCGGCCACGTGGTCGCCGAGGTTCAGGCTCTGGTATCGCCCCTGCGAAACCCCGCCGTCTCGTGTGGTGCACACGGCCCGCACGTTCGGCGGCGCGGGCCACTCGGGCACGAGCCAGCGCGCATCCATCGGCTTCAGGCTTCCGCGTCGGGCGCCTGCGAGGGCTGCGCGCGCTGGAAGGCGTCGAGCTCCATGCAGGCCTCGAATGCGGCCATGGTGCGCGGCAGGCCGCTGAAGTCGCAGTCGAAGCGGCGGCCGTTGAAGATCTGCGGCACCAGGCAGCAGTCGGCCATGGTGGGCGCGTTGCCCCAGCAGTAGGTGCTGGCGGGGTGCTGCGCGAGCTGGCGCTCGAAGGCCAGCATGCCATCGCGCACCCAGTGGCGGTACCAGTTGTTCTTGGCTTCCTCGTCGAGCTTCAGGTCCTTCACGAGGTACTTGAGCACGCGCAGGTTGTTGAGCGGATGGATCTCGCAGGCGATCGACTGCGACAGCGCGCGCACATGCGCACGGCCGGCCGGGTCGCTGGGCAGCAGCGGCGGCTCGGGGTGCACTTCGTCGAGGTATTCCATGATGGCCATCGACTGCGAGAAGCGCTCGCCCTCGTCTTCGAGCAACGGCACCAGCATGTCGGCGGAGATGGCGGGATAGGAGCCGGTGCGGTGTTCGCCGCGCGCGATGTGCACGGGAACGTACTCGTAATCGAGGCCCTTCAGGTTGAGGGCGATGCGCACGCGGAACGAGGAAGAGGAGCGGAAATAGTTGTGCAGCTTCATGGTTTTCCGAGCATAGCGCGCCATCAAGTACGAGGCACGCCCACCAGCAGGCAGCGCAGCTCGCCGAGCACGCAGCCCGGCGCCGCTGTTTCGCGCCATTCCGCAAGGACGCGCAGCGCGGCGCCCTCCTCCCGGGCCGCGATGCCCAGGCGCCACGGGCCGCGCGCGCCGGGCGGCTCGCCGGGTTCGTGGTTGTGCCCCTCGCCGTGGGGACGCCCTTCGGAGCAGGCGCGGCAGAGCACCTGCATGCTGGTGGTCCAGTTCTCGGCGCTGGCATCGGCCGCCTCGAAACGCCGGATGAGCGCGTCGATGTCTTCCTGCGCCACGCCCTCGATCGTCACTTCATAGGTGCCGTGCTCCGACGGCGCGATCAACTCCAGCGCGTCGAACACCGGCACCTCGCGATCGCCGCGCATGCGGTAGCCGTTGGCCGCGCCGTCGTGCAGCACGAGGTCGCCCCAGCGGTGGCCGCAGGCCGGCGTCGGCACGCTGCGCAGGATGGCGCGGGCCGGGTCGATGCGATCGGCCCACACCACCTCGCTGGCCTCGTCGCCGTGCACGCGGATGGGCGTAAGGCCGACGAAGAAATCGATCGGCCCTTCGCCGTCCGGAATGCCGATGCCGTACTGGCGCCATGCGCGCCGCGCCGTGGCCCAGTCGCCCAGCGCCGTGGCCGCGATGCCCAGGTTCCAGAGCGCGCCCTGGTTGTCCGGCTCGCATTGCACCGCGCGGGCATTGGCCTGCAGCGACGCGGCCCAGTCGCCGCGGTACTTGTGGATGAGCCCGGCGTTGTACCAGGGCGCCGCCCAGTACGGGTGGACGGCGCTGGCCTGTGCGTAGGCTTCGAGCGCGCCGTCCTGGTCGCCCTCGTCGTCGCGCCGTCGGCCGAGTTCATTGAAGGCGGTGGCTTTGCCGGCTTTGCCGAGGCGGATTGGCATTGTGAAAACTGGAAACGAAGAAATGGGGTTGCGCGGGAGGCGCTATTGTGAGCCTCCCGCCTCTGGCACACTGCCGGTTTCCCCGCCAGGTTTCGCTGAAAAAGGACACGTCGCAATGGCTTCCGAGTTTGTCTTCGCCCCGCCCGCCACCGTTTCTGTTCCCGTGGCCGGCCAGCCCGCCCGCTTCCCGGTGCACCGCATCTACTGCGTGGGCCGCAACTACGAAGATCACGCCAAGGAAATGGGCTTCACCGGCCGCGAGCCGCCCTTCTTCTTCATGAAGCCCGCCGACGCGCTGGTGACGGTCGATGCCGGCCAGACCGGCGCCATGGCCTACCCCACGCTCACCAAGAACCTGCACCACGAGATCGAACTGGTGGTGGCGATCGGCACCGGCGGCAAGAACATCGCGGCAGCCGATGCGCACAAGCACATCTACGGCTACGCGGTCGGGCTCGACATGACGCGCCGCGACCTGCAGAACGACATGAAGAAACAAGGCCGCCCCTGGGACATCGGCAAGAGCTTCGAGCAGAGCGCGCCCATCGGCCCGATCGTGCCCGTGGCACAGGCCGGCGACGCCGAAAAAGCCGAGATCTCCCTGCAGGTGAACGGCGCCGACCGCCAGCGCAGCAACGTGAGCAAGCTGATCTGGAACGTGGCCGAGACCATCGAGCACCTGTCGGCCGCGTGGGAGCTGCAGCCCGGCGACCTGATCTTCACGGGCACCCCTGAAGGCGTGGCCGCCGTGGTGGCCGGCGACACGCTGGTGGGCGAAGTCGCGGGCCTGCCGGCGCTGACCGTCAGGATCGTCTGAAGGCGGCGGACGGCTTCATGCTCCTGCGCGTTCCCATCAAGCACTGCAAGAACTGCGGCACCGCCGTGGTCTACCGCGTTCCGGACGACGGCGACACCAAGCAGCGCGCCATCTGCCCGGCCTGCAACACCATCCACTACGAGAACCCGCTCAACGTGGTGGGCACCATTCCGGTCCTGGGCGACAAGGTGTTGCTGTGCAAGCGCAACATCGAGCCGCGCTGGGGCAAGTGGACCCTGCCCGCCGGCTTCATGGAACTCGAGGAAACCACCGCCCAGGGCGCGGCCCGCGAGACCGACGAAGAGGCCGGCGCGAACTTCGAGATGGAAGGCCTGTTCTCGGTGATCAGCGTCGTGCGCGTGGGCCAGGTCCACCTGTTCTACCGCGCGCGCCTGCTCGACGACAAGTTCGACCCCGGCCACGAGACCATCGAGGCGAAGCTCTTCACCGAGGAAGAGATTCCCTGGGAAGAAATCGCCTTTCGCACCGTGCGCGAAACGCTCGAGCACTACTTCGAAGACCGCCGGCGCGGCAGCTTCGACCGCGTCCACACCATCGACCTCATCTGAAACCGCACGACACCATGACACTTCGCTCCACCCTGCTGCGCACCGCGCTCGGCCTCGGGTTCATCCTGGCTGCCACGGCACACGCGGAAACGGTGGGCGACGTCGACACCGCCTTCAAGCTCATCGGCCCCGACCACAAGATCGTGATCGAGGCCTACGACGATCCCAAGGTCAGCGGCGTCACCTGCTATGTGTCGCGCGCCAAGACCGGCGGGCTGGCCGGTGCATTCGGCGTGGCGGAGGACAAGTCCGAAGCCTCCATCGCCTGCCGCCAGGTCGGCCCGGTGAGCATCACGCAACCGCTGCCCAAGCGCGAAGAGGTCTACAGCGAGCGGCTGTCGATCCTCTTCAAGCGGCTGCGCGTGGTGCGCATGGTCGACCCCAAGCGCAACACGCTGGTCTACCTGACCTACTCCGACCTGCTGGTCGACGGCTCGCCGAAGAACAGCGTGACCGCCGTGCCCATCGACCGCGGCACGCCGATTCCGCTCAAGTAGCGCGCGCCCCACTGCCCCTTTGCTGCCCGGCACTTCCCGGGGAGCCGGCGCGCGAGTTTGCTAGCATCGCTCGCGCGGCTCCGCCCGGTGGAGCCGCACCGAAGGAACCCTCCGCAACGAATCCGTTCCAACAAGGCGCCATGCAACTCCAGACTCTTGCTTTCCGTACCGGCGCTGCAGCGCTGCTTGCCGCGAGCCTCGCGGCGTGCACCACCGTCGATCTCAACACGCCCTGGCCCACGGCCCCGGCGGCCAAGCCACCGGTGGCACAGCGCCCCGCGGCACAGTTCATCCGGCCCGTCAACGGCCCGATCATTGCGCGCTTCGACGGCGACCGCACCAAGGGCATCGACATCGCCGGCACGCTCGGCGACCCGGTCCTGGCCTCGGCCGACGGCCGCGTGGTGTACGTGGGCGGCGAACTGCCGGCCTACGGCAACATGGTCATCATCAAGCACAACGAGACCTTCCTCACCGCCTACGCGCACCTGCAGACCATCTTCGTCAAGGAAGGCACCGTGGTGCGCCAGGGCGACAAGATCGCCGAAATGGGCCGCAGCAACGCCGACCGCGTGAAGCTGCGCTTCGAGATCCGCAGGAACGGCAACCCCGTGGACCCCGAGCCCTACCTCAACGGCCGCCAGCCGCCGCAGTAGCCGCCAGCCGGCAGTTCACTCAGTTGGCCTGGCGCAGCACCACTTCGCGCCAGTTGGCGTCGCGCGTGCTCACGAACATGCTGCGCAGCACGAGGCCTGACATGGTCGGCGCATTGAAGGTGTGCGACGCGGCACCCGCGGCCGACGGCGCCACGTCGGCCTGGTCCGACCATTTGCTCGGCGTCGAGGTGGCGCCGGCCAGCGCCAGGAAGAACTCCGACGAAAACGCCGGGTTCAGGCCCGTCGCGCTGACCGCGAAGTCGCTGCCGCCGCTGTACGAAGCCAGCGCCGGCGTGGTCGTGAAGCTCGGGTAGGCCAAAGCCGCCGCCTCGGCCAGCGTGAACGGCCGCGCATTGAAGCTCTGCTTGTAGACGATGTCGAACGTGCTGCTCGTGATCTGCGCGACCGTGTCGTTGCTGGTGTAGGCCGTGAAGGTGTATTCGGGCGCGGCCGGTATCGCCGCGATGGCACTGTCGCTCAGCCCCGCCGTCGATGCGCCGGCGCAGTTCGATGCCAGCGCGTACTGGTTGCTGCCGTTGTTGCCCTGGATCGGCCAGTAGTCGCCCGCCAGCGCGGGGCGCACATGGCGCAGCCCGTTCGGCGGAAGGCCCGGCCCGGTCACCACCACGGCGACCGCCGCGTTGCTGTTGTTGGGGTTCGGGTCCCTGATCGCGAACTCCAGCCCCGTGATCACGCAGCCCGACAACGGGTCCTTGAAGGCCTGGATGTGCGGGTTGATGTCGAGCACGCGGCCGTCGCCACGCAAGCGCCACACGCCGTCGTTGCCCTTCACGATCTGCATGCTCTTGTTGTTGCTGAAAGCCACGCCGTTCTTGTCCCTGTGCGTGAACTCGACGAAGGCGCGCGGCGCCAGGTTGTTGGTGCCGTCGACCGTGTAGTTGATGCGGTTGATGACCACGTCGGCAAAGCTCGCGCCCACCATGTTGGTGTCGCCCGCCAGGTCGCTCACGAAGTCGCTGGCGCTCGCATCGGCCAGGCGGAAGTTGTAGGCGCTGTTGCTGGTGCTGGTCAGCAGCGGCAGCAGATCGGCCGGCGCGGGCAGCCCGTTCGCGAACTTGGCCGTGATGTCGGAGAGCGCCTTGCGGATCAGCACCACGTCGTCGGCCGCGGTCTCCATGCCGGTGCCGCTCATCGGCGTGGTGCCGGCGTCCTGGGCGGCCTTGACCGCGAGGTCGTCCACGACCTGCTGCTGCGTGACGATGTTGGTGATGGTGGCGACGTTGGTGGCAGGGTCCACGCTCACGCGCAGCACGTCCAGTGCCTTGTCCAGCGCGCTCGACAACGGGGAGAACGCAGTGCGCAGCAGGTCGATGCTCGAGTCCACGCCCATTGCCAGCAGCACCGGCAGCAGCTTGGCCTTGAGCGCGTCGGATTCGGCCTTGAGCTCCGTGGCCGACAGCGCAGCGAAATCGCCGCCGTCGAAGTACTTGTCGGCCACCTTGCCGGCGATGTTGGCCACCACCAGGTCGGTCAGCGGCGTGATGTTGATGGTGCCGTTGGCGTCCGCGGCGGTCGCGGCCGAGTGGATCACCACGCGCTGGCCGCCCACCGTGCCCTCGGCGCGGAACACGAAAGGCGCGGTCATGTCGGTCACGTCCACCGTGTAGCCGCCGTTGGAAGACAACTGCACGGTCTTGGTGGCGCCCTTGGCGTCCTTGACGGTGACCGTGCCCGACAGCGGCAGGCCCGACGCGGCCGTGCCCGAGAAAGCCATGGACGCCGGCGGCGGATTGCTGGCGGGGGGATTCGAGCCCCCGGCCACGGGCAGGCCGACAAAACCACTACCG